>JBGTDB010000165.1:0-2179 GCA_041748515.1 Phycisphaerae bacterium | reverse complement strand
GAGGTTTTTCAGCCATGGTTGAGAATGCCGGTCATCCGACGGCGGGCCCTGCATTTGCGGACGAAGAATCGCGAGCTATTCGCATCCTGCTCAAACAGGTTCGCCGAGGCCAAGCTATTGATTGGGATTCGGCAACTCGCGAATGCCCGCTTTTCATGTCGAGGTACGGTGACGGAATTCGTTCACTCCAGCGATCGATTTCCACCGGCCATCGGCCTACCGACACGTCAGGTGATCTTTCCAGCAAGAAATATCAAAAGACAACTATTGATGCACTTTCCACGGCCCTCCCTGGCTACGAAATTCTTTTAGAACTCGGACGCGGCGGCCAGGGAGTTGTTTATGAGGCCGTGCAGACAGCAGCGAAGCGGCGGGTAGCGCTCAAGGTGTTACTGGCGGGACCGTTCGCGTCCCATGCCCAACACGGCCGTTTTGAGCGCGAGATTGAGCTGGCCGCGCGCCTACGGCATCCTGGGATCGTGCAGGTCTTCGAGACTGGTATTGCCGCCGGGCAGCCGTTTTTTGCCATGGAGCTGGTCGATGGGCTCCCCATTGACGACCACGCGCTGCTTTTCTCGCTTTCTCTGCGGGATATTGTAGAGCAGTTCGTTCTGGTGGCCGATGCGATCAGCCATGCCCACCAACGCGGGGTAATCCACCGCGACCTCAAGCCGAGCAATATCCTTATTGAGCCCGCCGGCGAGCCTCGAATTCTTGACTTTGGCTTGGCCAAGGAACTCGGTGTCGAGTCCGATCGAACGATCACCGGACAGGTGCTCGGAACGCCCCCCTATGCCGCGCCCGAGCAGGCCCTCGGTTTGCGCAATGAAATTGACGTGCGCACCGACCTGTATTCCCTCGGCGTCGTACTGTTTAAGACGATCACGGGAGCGTTTCCATATCCAGTTACGGGGACGACCCGGCAGATTCTTGACGCGATCACGACACAGCCGTCCAAAAGGCTCCGACAGGCCATAATGGACGAACTTGATCCGGGCTTCCGCAGGCTCGACGGCTTGAACGAGGATCTCGAGCGGATCGTGCAGAAGGCGCTTTCTAAAGAGCCTCATCGCCGATATCAGTCCGCCGACGCCTTCGCTCAGGACTTGCGTCGATACTTGGCCGGGGATGCCGTAGAGGCCCGCTCCGGCAACAGTGCCTACGTGCTGTCCAAGACCCTTAAACGTTTCCGCGTGCCCATTTCGGTTGCCGCGCTCCTAGTGCTTGTCCTGATCGGCTCGTTGGTCGGAGTCACCGCAGCCCGGCTCCAAGCGGTAAACGTCGCATCCATCGCCCAAAGCGGCCTTCATGCCGCCTCGTTTCTACGCATCGGACAGGTTCATCGAGACGCGGGAAGAGCGGACGATGCCATACAGATGCTGAGTCGCGCCGTGGAGATTGCCTCCAAGTCATCGCCGAATCATCCGCTGATCCGAGAGCAGCTCTTCGCGAGCCATTTTGCATTGGCGGAAATCTACCTTGATCGAGGCGACAGCGATGCCATGGAAAAGAATGTGGCGAGTGCCGGAAAGTTGGCACAAGAAATGAACGCCACCGATCCAAAGAGCCGCGACGTCCGAAGGCTCACCGCTTTCGCCCATCAGTTGAAGGGCCGCGAGGCAGCCAGTAGAAGCGAATGGATAGAGGCTGCGACTGAGTTCGAGGTTGCTGAAAACATTCTCAGAAACCTTATGGCGGAAGGCGCCGATGCTGAGCGAATTCAGTTTGATCTCGCTCAGCTCCTTCTCAACAAGTCGCAATCCTTGCGAAAGCTCGGAGACCGGGACGCTGCACATTCGACCAGCGAAGAGTCGCTTTCGATGCTTCAGGCATTGCTTTCGAAGAACCCAAATGACCCGACTTTCTCCGTGGAATTATCAAGACATGAAGGGGAATTAGCCTTCTCGCATCTGAGTCTCAAAAGCGAAGAGAGCGTTGCAATAGCGTTGTCTTTGATGGACAATGCAATCAATCGTCTGATATCACTTCAAACGTCGAAGCAAGGCGCACAATACGCATTTGAAGTCGATCCGTTACTTGATACCCTTCGCCGTAATCGCAATTTGGCTGAGCGGCGCTGGGTCGCAAGTACAGCTATTTCGGATCACTAGCCCGCGGCAACGGCATCTGTACCGGCTCGTCTTCGTTCGCGTCGCTCACCGGCTCGTATGGGTGATCG
>JBGTDB010000164.1:0-4775 GCA_041748515.1 Phycisphaerae bacterium | reverse complement strand
TGTCAAGAACTTCGCCTACGCCTCCGCACACGGCCGGTCGAAGGACGCCATCGTGCTCGCCCTGTTGGTCGGCCCGGCGGCCGTCGCCGGAAGCCTGGTCGGGAGCCGCCTGACGCACAGACTTCCGATCGGCAGACTGCGCGTGCTTTTCATTGGATTGCTGATCGTGGCGGCGATCAGGATGGCAGCGGGCTCCATTCGGGCGATTCTTTGAAACAGGAAACGCCGGACTTGCCGGTCGCTCGCAAGGATGTATGCCTCCGAAAGGCGTCCAGTTAAGATGGCGCATATGAGCGGCAATCGGGACAAAATCAACGCACTGGCCGTCGAGACCTCCGGTGCCATTGGAAGCATCGCGCTCGGCACCGGCTCGCGCATCCTAGCGACCAACGTGTTCGATCGTCCGCGAGCCCACGCCGTCGAGTTCTTCCCGGCCATCGAATTACTTTGTCGGAATCACGGGATTGCGCCCGGAGACATTCACGAGCTATACGTTTCGTCCGGGCCGGGAAGCTTCACCGGATTGCGGATCGGAATCACGGCGGTGCGGACCATCGCCTTCGCCACCGGGGCGCGAATCGTCGCCGTTCCCACCCTGGAAGTGATCGCCCAGAACGCCGCCGAGGCCGATCCCCCGCCCGAAACCTTGGCGGTAATCCTTGACGCCAAGCGCCGGCACGTCTATACGGCCGTGTTTCACCGAGAAGCGTCAAATGGAGACAGCGGCGCCGGAGCCGAGTCTTTCGGATATGTTCCGCTCACCGACCCGGTGGAGGCCGAGCCGAAAGAGTTCCTTGCTGTTCAAGATCGATCCTGCGCGGTACTCGGCGAAGGCGTGTTGTATCATCGTGAAGCGATCGAAAGATCCGGTTTGCGCGTTCTTCCGGAGTCGGCGTATCGGCCCCGGGCGGAAATCGTCTATCGCCTCGGGCGAATTCGTGCGGCCCAAGGGGAGTTCAGCGAACCACGCCTGCTGATCCCGACCTACATTCGTCCGCCCGAAGCCGAGGAGAAATGGGCCAAGGCGCAGAAGGACCATTAGCGGTCCGTGGAAGAAGTTTCCCGATTCCGTGTGGCGCCGCCGTCACTGAAATCCGTGTGGCACGGCCGTCCCGGCGGCTGAATCGCGGGCGAGTCGCCCGCCCCACACTTTGGACCACGGGCTTTCGGCCCGATGACTCCGTAGTCCGCTTATATCGAACAGGCCGTGCGCCATCGGCTGCATCGCAACGGATAGGATGAACAAAATGTCATGCTTTGTCACTCATCTTGAAGGCGCGATCGACGGCACCCGGCACGCCCACGATCGGCCACAAACGGTTCACGAAGGGCGTCCGCTACTGGTGCGATACGACCTGGACGGCGTGCGACAGTCAGTCACACCCAATAAGTTTGCCGGACGACCGGCAAGCCTATGGCGCTATCGAGAACTGCTGCCGCTACCTGAGGGCGTCGAGCCGGTCAGCCTGGGAGAGACGATGTCGCCGCTCGTTCGGGTCAAGCGACTTGGTCGTCGATTGGGCCTGGCGGACCTCTGGATCAAGGACGAGTCCCGATTGCCGACCGGCTCATTCAAGAGCCGCGGACAGGCTATGGCCGTCACCCTGGCCAGGCACTTTGGGGCAACCCGGTTGGCCATTCCCACAGCCGGAAACGCCGGCGGGGCGATGGCCGCTTATGCCGCCCGCGCCGGGCTCGAAGCATATGTCTTCATGCCCAAGGACACGCCGATCGTTAATCAGATGGAGTGCGTACAGGCCGGAGCGCGAACCTACCGCGTCGACGGATTGGTCAACGATTGCGGCGCGATGGTCCGCGAAGGCCGGGAGAAGTTCGGCTGGTTTGACCTATCCACGCTGAAGGAGCCCTACCGCATCGAAGGCAAGAAAACCATGGGCCTTGAGCTGGCCGAGCAATTTGAATGGCAATTGCCCGACGTCATTCTTTACCCCACCGGAGGCGGAACGGGATTGATCGGCATGTGGAAAGCGTTTCACGAGCTGCAAACGTTGGGGTGGCTGCGAAACGACACCATGCCCCGCATGGTCGCCGTTCAGAGCGACGGCTGTGCTCCGATTCCGAGGGCCTTCGTGGCCGGAGAACGTTTCGCCCAACCCTGGGAGAACGCGGCGACTTGTGCGAGCGGCATTCGCGTGCCCTCGGCCGTGGGTGATTTTCTGATTCTCGACGCCGTTTACGAAAGTGACGGATGGGCGGTGGCCGTGCCGGAATCGAAAATCATACCCGCCATGCGGGCGGCGATCTCCGATGAAGGCGTTTCCATGTGTCCCGAGTCGGCCGCGTGCGTGCTCGCCGTCGAGCAGCTTCTCGCCAATGGCAACATCCATCCGAACGACCGCGTCGTCATCTTCAACACTGGAACGGCCGCAAAATATCTCGAAGCCTGCACGGTGGATCTGCCGATCATTCGTTCCCTCGATGAAGTCCCAATGCCTCCATAATCGACTCGCGGATACCGACAAACAGGGAATGACCGATTTCCGTCACCCGGCCCTTATGGTCGGGCGTCGAAGACTATGATCCCGCTCATGATGGTGATGGCCGGCTTGACTTCGGCGAGTTTCTCCCGGGGAATCGTCAGAGGATCGGTATTGAGCATAACGATATCGGCGAACTTGCCCGGCTCGATGGTACCCAGCTCATGTTCCCGATGGATGGCCTTGGCCGGCGCGACCGTATAGGCGTAGAGCGCCTCTTCAACGGTTAGCGAGTGTTCGGGCAGCCACACCTCCCCGGCCAGCGTCCTGGCATTGACCGCCGAATCGATGCCCGTGAACGGGTCAAGCGTTACGACAGGCCAGTCGCTGCCAAATATCAGGAGTGCCCCGGCGTCCACCAGTTGCCTGAACGCATATGACCCCTTAAGCCTCTCGCGCCCGATCGCCTTTTCCGCATAACGGCCGTCGTCGGCCTTGTGGAACGGCTGCATCGAAGCCGTTACGCCCAGCCTTGCGAATCTGGGAATGTCCGACGGAATCAGGTGCTGCGCATGTTCGATGCGGTGCCGCCGCTTGTACGGACCCTTGGGGCCGGTCGAGCCGTTTCGCCGAGCGGCTTCCTCAAATGCGTTGAGTAGCAGATGATTCCCCTCGTCGCCGATGGCATGGACGGCCAGTTGCAATTCCGCGGCATCGGCGGCGACCACGTGACTTAGGAACGTGGAATACGAATCGGCAAATGCCGAAAGCTGCCCGCGCGGGTAGGGCATCTCCGGCGTTGCATCGGCGTAAGGCTTGCGCATGTAGGCCGTGCGGCTGCCCAGTGATCCATCCATGTAGCCCTTGAATCCCGCGATCGTCAGTACCGGGTGATTGAATAACTTGGCTGCGGCAACGACTCTTTGCACGTCGTCACTCCACCTGTCGGAGGTGGCATAGGCCGTGATCCGAACCGTCAATGCCCTTTCGTTCGCGGCCTGGTGAAACGTCAGAAAGTCGTCCCAGGCGGACATGTCATGCACGGACGTAATCCCCAATGAATTGGCGTGCTTCATGGCCCGCAACAGGGCCGCATACTGCTGTTCCCGCGTTACCGGCGGCGCGTGCCGACTGACCAGATCCATGGCCGATTCCTTCAAAATCCCGGTCGGTTCCTTTGTCTTGGGGTCGCGCTCAATTTCGCCACCGACGGGATCGGCCGGTCCGGAGGCGTCGATGCCGGCGAGCTTCAGTGCGGCCGTGTTGACCAGGGCCTGGTGCCCGTCCATTCGTGTCAGGAAGACCGGCGTGTCACCGGTCGCCGGATCAAGCCACGCGGCGCGCGGCGGCTCGGGCTTGTCCCAGCTTTCAACGCTCCATCGCCCACCCAGGAGCCATTCGCCGTTTTTCTTTTCGCCGGCCGCCTCGCCGATCATCCGAACGAATTCGTCGCGGCTTTTCGCATCGCGCAGGTTCAATCGATCGAGTTGAAACCCACCGCCGATGATGTGTGTGTGCGCGTCGGTGATGCCGGGGATGACCCGGCGACCCTCCGCGTCAATGACCCTGGTACCGGCGACAACGTGGCGCTCAATCTCTTCGTCGCTCCCCACGGCCACGATCCTGGCGCCGGCGATCGCGACGGCCGTCGGTTCGAGGCGATCGGTCGCGGCCCCACCTCGCCCGGCTACGTTCGTGCCGGTCCAGATTTTGGCGTTTTTTATCGCCATATTGGCGGGTTGAAACTCCTGGGCCGAGGCCGCTGCGACGCCAAGACTGCAAATGTGAATCGCAGCCAGCGTGAGCAAGTTCCAGGCGCTTCGTGTTAACCGAAATCGAACCAACATTTCACATCTCCTTCCGGGCCCCAACGTGCGTTGACTGGTGCGACTCGCTATTATGGCCGCCGTCGGTACAAACCGGAAGGGCGAGCGGCAAGGAGTCCGTAGAATCCCTTTTGACATGGTTCGATCGTCCATACTCGGGAAGGAGCCCGTCATTGAACAAGCCAATGTCCACATTATTAAGCAATTCGGCGGGTACGATGGCGGATCATGAAATGCCGGGCGCAGTCCGCTGTCCACAATGCGAATCAGGAATTCTCATGGTCCGGCATTGCAAGGCGATCTGCCTGGGATGCGGTTATGTCGAGAGCTGCGAGGATAACTTCGTCCCCAATCAGAATAACCCGACGCCGACGAAATGACCGGCGGTTAGCCAGGCGGTAGGATCGTTCCACGCGACTGCGGGAGGTGCGTTCGATGAATACTCAAGTTCGAAATATGGCGTGCGAAGCGGTCGGCACATTCGCCCTTACCTTCATCGGCGGCGGGGCGA
>JBGTDB010000163.1:0-5215 GCA_041748515.1 Phycisphaerae bacterium | reverse complement strand
TTGGACGATGCGGCCGAGTGGTCATTGTGCGTTACCGGGCCCGGAAATCCTCCGATTCCGTCCTGTCAGATCTTTGATGTTGATGCCGACGGCGATGTTGATCAAGCGGACGCGGCGTTATTCTTTACCTGTTTTAACCCGTAACAACATCACTGGACTACCTGACAGGCATAAAGCATCACTTATATATTCCTTTGTCCTGATTTTTGCGTCCGATACAACCCCGCCGTACAGCCCGCAATCCCATTAATCTATGCCTCCTAGGACGGAGCATAGAAGATTCCTGCCTTAATCGTACTTCCAGGTTTGCGATCGTTCTAAGTTTCGTAACTGTCCAGAATAATTTCCGGGTGTGAAAGTAGGAATATTTCACTCCCGCAACCTTGCATTGCCTGCCACTTCTCGGTAGCTTATTGGATTGAGTTAGCTTGCACGACTTTTGAACCGGTCAGGGGTCGGTTCCGGTTGTTAGAATTCGGGCTCACCAGGGGAAACCACGAGCCTACCTGCAACTGCGAGGGTCAGATGAACTGGCCCGATCCTTCCGGTTCGGCGGATAGCCGACAATGGGGCTTTTCCAACAAAGAGCGAACATGCGTAACACGCTGTGCTTTTTCGCCGGCGTGTCAAGGGTCTGTTCGGCTGCGCTCTGTTAAGTCGAATTCGACTTCGTGCAATTGAAGCGACCGCGGTGAGCCGCGGATTGGATTACGCCAATGGAATAGCCGGTTTTGGAGCGGCTTATTGATAGTTTTGGAGAATAAACGTCGGGGGGCCGAAAGCGGGTTTGCAACAGAAGCCAGAGCGGCCATTTGGGCGAGGAGCTCATCATGAATAGGCAGAGGAAAATGAACATTATAAGGTGTTATTGGGGTGCGGCCCTGGCCGCGGTGTTGATCTGTTCGCCAAATGCGTTCGGCCAGTTTCACGGCGTGCGCATTGGCAAGTCCTGTGTTTCGCCCAAGTGTGTCGGTGACGTTCTCGATTGCACTTTCGAGGTCGGTCATGACGACGATTTCGGCGATACACTCGAGCTTCTGGATGCGTTCGACAACATCGATCCGAAAGGGCACAACACGCGTTTGCCTGCCGTGGGCAATCTTCCGATTGTCAACGTCGGAGGCAATACCAATTGTACCGTAGGCGGATCGCTTCCGTGCCTGATTTGTCCTGCGGGCAGTGCGGCATGCGGGCCGGTAGTTCCAAATCAGGGCCAGCCCGGCGTGGTTACCTTCGGAATAGGTATATTGCCAGAGGACACTTATAACATCCAACCGGACGACCCCAATCCATTGCCCGATCGCGCCAGCATCAGAGTCAGCGACAAATGCGACGCGCCAGGCACCACAGGATGCTCTTCGGTTCCCAATACGATTCAGTTTACCGCATCCACGACCATTCTGTCCTGCGACGACGGCAATGAATGCACGAGGGACATTTGCGTCAACGGCCAGTGCTTCTTCGAGCCGGAGTGCGAAACGGCCGACGACTGCGACGCGGGCGATGCCTGCCTGATCGATTTGTGTGACTTGGACGGCTGTTGCGACACGACGCCCTTGTGTCCGCCCGGCGATCTCTGCTGCGCTGATGGCACGAATTGCAACGTGGACGGTTTGATCTGCACGGTGGATTTCTGCGGCATCGACGGTTGCTGCGATCAGACACCGCTGTGCCCTCCGGGCACGATTTGCTGTGCGGACGGCGCATCCTGCAACGACAACAACGTCTGCACCACGGATACCTGTGCGGGGCCGGGTTGCTGCGAGAACACCCCGATCGTCTGTCCGACGCTACCGTGTCAGCGCAACGTCGGCTGCGATCCGGTGCAGGGATGCCTGTATGTGGATGATTGTCGAGAGCCCGGGCCGGATTGCTGCCCGGATGACGGCAACCCCTGCACGGACGAATTTTGCGACGTGAACACCGGCATTTGCGGGTTCACCCCGGATTGCACGATCAATTCTGATTGTAATGACAATAACGTCTGCACGACGGACATCTGCACGGGCGAGTCCTGCTGCGAGAACACGCCGATCATCTGTCCGCCGTTGCCGTGTCAGCGCAACGTGGGATGCGATCCGGTGCAGGGATGCCTGTATGTGGACGATTGTCGAGAGCCCGGAACAAACTGCTGCCCGGACGACGGAAATCCCTGCACGGCTGAGTTCTGCGATCAGGCAACAGGCATTTGCGGGTCTACGCCGGACTGCACGATCAACGCTGATTGCAACGACAGCAACGTTTGCACTCAGGATACTTGCGTCAATTCATGCTGTGTGAACACAACAATTCCGTGCCCGCCGCGTCCGTGCGAGCGGATTGTCGGCTGCGATCCCATCCTTGGTTGCCAGTACGAATTCGACTGTCGGCAGGGCATCGGCTGCTGCCCGGACGACGGGTTCAGTTGCACGAACGAGATTTGCCTGACCGTCAACGGGCAGTGCCAGTCGGTGCCGGATAACTCCCGTTGCACCGATCATGAAGACTGTCGGTTGGACATCTGTGACCCGACGAACCCGGGGGCGGATCCAACAACTGGATGCGTGAAAATTCCCAGGCCGTTGAGCACGCCGTGCGAAGCGGACGACGATTTCTGCACGATCGATCATTGCGACGGCGAGGGCGACTGCGTCCTTCTGAGCGAAGTCGTCTGCGTTGATTCTGATTGTGAAGAGTGCAATCCGGCTCTTGGCCGTTGCCAGCCGATCATTCCGATTCCCGAAGGATGCCTCGTGTGCGAGGCCGAGTGCCCACCGATGGTCAAGGCCAAGGTGGACATCTGGAACGCGAACGAGCACAGTTTCTCGGGTACCGAGCGCTGCATCTCGTCGTGGGACCAGACGCTCCTGAGCCGTTACACGAACGGCCGGCCGGGTAACAACTTCATGCGGAACATACTCCAGACCGACAAAGGCAAGGCACGCATCGACGGCATGGCCAGCACGGTCTGCAACAATCCGGAACGGCCGCCGAGCGTCAACGCACCGCTTCTTGGCCTTTCCATTCGTGAGATCGTCTTCAGCAATGGTCGGGAATTCGCGGCGTCGGAGCTGACCGGTCAGGGCTATGAAATAGGGGCCATCGCCTATGATCTCTTCGGCGGTCCGCCGCCGGGCGAGGCGACGTTTGACCGAACGGCGGCCACCAAGCCGACGCCTGCCGGCCGTGGAGCAACTGTTGATCCGGTCGGCACGACTGGAATCAGTCCGATCTCGGGCGGGCCCCAGCCGCCGCTTGCGGTGGCGGTCCCGCCACGCGGAAACACCTCACAAAAGGGTAGCCTTCTGGTGTTCCCGAAGTTCGAGATCAAGTGGGATGCGGCTGGTAACTTGATTCAGGACACCATCATCGAGCTAACCAACGACGCTTCGACGAACGTGTCGGTGCAGTCCTACCTGGTTCACGGCGACCTGTGCATGTGGGTGGACAACAACTTTGTGCTTACCGGCAACCATCCGGTTTACTGGTCAGTGTTGACCGGGCAGCCGGGATTGGGATCGCTGGGCGGCGGTATGTCGCCGGCCACGGTTCTGGGCGATGGATGTCCGGACGACGACATTACTAATCCGGGCGGCCGTGTGCTTCGTGGCTATCTGTTGCTCTGGGCCGTGGACACCGCCACCAACGCTGAGATTCGGTGGAATCACCTTTCGGGCAGTGCGACGGTCATCAAGTATCGTGACACGTCGGCATGGGAATATAACGCGTGGGCGTTCCAGGCGGTATTAGATGTCGAACAGGGTCAGCCGCTGCTTCCGCCCTATGGTCTGCTATGGTTGGATGGTCGGGAGTATGAGAGCGCACCTGCACTGCTCCTTTTGGACTTCTTCGCGTCGGGTTCGACGTTGATGCTCGAGGGCGGTCCGCTCGGAATCGATACCGATCTGACGCTGTGGGCGGCCCTGAAGGATCTGCGACAGGATCCGGATCTGGACAACCTCATTCCGAATGGTGAGGCAGGTGACTAACTGATGTAAAGCCCAACAGGGCTTCACACGGCGAAGTCTGGTTTGTTTAACAATCAGCGGGGCGGACTCCAGGGTCCGCCCCGCTTTATTATGCGCTCGATCTATCGAAGGGACCGATCGTGCTACGTCTTTGACGACCGAAGGATTGAGCCCTAAGTTGGAGGCATGACCGAATCGGACCAGAAGCTGCTTGAGCGGGCACATGAGGGAATTCAGGCTTATCTCGAAACCGAGCGGGTGGCCGGACGCATCGGCGGGAGCTACTACGAAGATGCAGTCGCCCGAACCGTTCCAAATCTTCGGAAGTGGCTTTCGGCCGCGGAATTGGATGAATTGTCCCCGAACCTCCGCGACGGTTTGCGCGAGGCCATTCGCGGCGAAAAATGGATTGCGTTGACCAATGCTTTTTCTCGCGACGTGGCCTTTGGCACCGGCGGAATCCGCGAGAAAATGGGGGCAATCCGCGACGACGTTCTTCGCCTGAAAAGTGAGGGGATTCACGCCCCGATTATCAAAGGCCCCAACACGATCAATGACGTGATTCTGTTGCTCACGTCGGCGGGCGTCGCCCTTTACGGATTGCAGCGAAACCCTCCGCTTAGCAAGGTGGTTATTGGCTTCGACAGCCGCGTACGGGGCGCGGACTTCGCCCGGATAATCGCGGAGCTTTTTCTTGCGTATAAATACACGGTCTACCTCTTTGACGAGGCGTGCATGTATCCGAGCGTGACCTTCGCCGTGCCGGAGCTTTCGGCCGACGTGGGCGTTTTCATTTCCGCCAGCCACAACGATTTTCGTTATAACGGATACAAACTTTCCTGTCAGAACGGCTCGCAGTTTGACCCGGCCGAGCGGAAGGAACTCTACGAGCAGTTCATTACTAGAGTTCGCTTCGCAGACATCAAGCGCCTTGCCTTAGAAGAGGCCCCGCGGGATCGCCTCTGGTTCCTGGGGGGAGTGAAATCCGCCGACGGCCGTGTGATACTCTTAGGCGGCCACAAGGGGCTTCCGGTGGCCGATCCGCTGCCCGACGCCGCGCAAGTCTATGGCCGGCGAACAGATCAAATCATCGACCTGCATACTCTGCACGTCGAGCACGTCAAGTCGTTCATGCTTAGGCCGCGCATGATCGTCGAGGCGAAGCGACCGCTTTCGATCGGCTATTCGGCCTTCAACGGCTCGGGTCGAAAGGCCGTGCCGCGGCTATTGAGCGAGGTTGGGTTCAGGGACGTCAAGCGGATTACGAA
>JBGTDB010000162.1:0-4139 GCA_041748515.1 Phycisphaerae bacterium | reverse complement strand
GCCGTCCCTGCCATGATCTGGTTCAAGGATACGGATGGTCGAATCCTCCGGGCCAACCAACTGGCCGCCGAGTCGATAGGCCGTTCGATCGAGGAGATCGTCGGGCGTTCGACCTGGGAGCTCTATCCGGAACATGCCGCGAAGTATCAGCGCGACGATCAGGGAGTGATTCAATCGGGCAAGCCGGAGCTTGGGATCATCGAGCGCTATGAAACGCCGGACGGCTCCGAACACTGGGTCCGGACGGACAAGATTCCCTATCGAAACGATACCGGCAGAATTGTTGGGGTCATCGTCTTCGCGGTGGATATCACCGAGCAAAAGATGGAGCACGATTCGCTTCGACAGGCTCACGACCGGCTTGAAGGGCGAATTCGAGAACGCGCCGAAGAACTGAGTCGCCTCGAAAACCGACTGACCGAGGAAGCGGCCAGCCGCCTTCAGGCCGAAACGGCATTACAGCTCGAAGAAGAGCGGCTCCAGACGTTGATCGATAATACGAACGCCGTCATCTTTTTGAAAGATATTGAAGGCCGCTACCTGCTGGCCAACCGAAGATACGAGGAGATTTTCGGAATGCTTCATGGAAGCGCCATCGGCAGGACCGATCACGAGATGTTTCCGCCGCACCTTGCCGACGCGTTTCGCAGGAACGATGAATTTGTATTGACGATGAAGCAGTCGTTTGAGTTTGAGGAGATCGTTCCGCAATTGGACGGACTCCACACCTATATTTCCTTGAAGTTTCCACTTATTGACGCAATCGGTCAGCCCACCGGGGTATGGGGCATTTCGACGGACATTACCGATCGCAAACTCGCTGAAGAGACATTGCTCGTGCGCCTACGCTACGAAGAGGAAATCGCGGCGGTGTCGCGTACCCTACTGGCCAGCGTCACGACCGGCGAAGCATTACGCGAGGCGCTGCGACACCTGCGCGAGGCGTCCGACGCGTGTCGGGTGTATGTATTCGAAAACTTCGAGGATCCGGAACTGGGTTTGTGCATGCGGCAGACGCACGAAGTTTGCGCAGAGGGGGTTAAGCCGGAAATCAGCAATCCCCTCCTTCAGCGCCTTCCCTATGCGCCGCCCCTTGCTCGCTGGAAGAACGAACTTGCGCGCGGCAATCCGGTAAAAGGATTGGTCGAAACGTTTCCCGATGTGGAAAAAGAGGTACTTCAGCCGCAGAACATCCTGTCAATCCTCGCCCTGCCAATCTGGTCCGCCGGGCAATGGTATGGGTTCATTGGGTTTGACGACACCAAGAATTTCAGGGATTGGACCGACGAGGACGTTCGACTTCTCCGGACGGCCGCCGAAATGATTGGCGCATTCGTCGCTCGACAACGGAGCGAAGCGGAGCTGCGCCGGGCGAAGGAGCTGGCCGAAGCCGCCAGCGAGGCAAAGACGCGTTTCCTGGCCAATGTGAGTCATGAAGTGCGCACACCGATCATGGCCATGCTTGGGGCGGCCGAGATGGTCCGGCGATCGGACGTCGAAGCCCATCACGGCAACATCATTCTGCGAAACGGTCAACTCTTGTTGAACCTGGTTAACGAGTTGCTTGATGTCTCGCGGATCGAGTCGGACAAACTATCCGTTCAGATAGCTGATTGCCCGCTTCCGGAAATTCTCCAGGATGTCGCGGCGATTGCCACCCCGCTACACATGAACAAGCCGGTTGATTTTGCGATCCATTATGAAACCTCGATACCGCGATCCATTCAATCCGATCGAACCCGTCTGACCCAGGCGGTCATCAACCTGGTCAACAATGCCATCAAGTACACGCGAGAGGGACGTGTTGACGTCAGGGTCGCGGTCGATCGAGAAGGTCCGGAACCGCGACTGACCATCAGAGTCGAAGATACCGGCCGGGGCATTCCGCCAGAGCATCTGGAGCACATTTTCGAAGTCTTCGCGCAGGTCGGCCCCCATTCCGGCGCGGCACTGGAAGGCGTGGGCCTGGGCCTGCCCATTTCCAAGTGGATTGCCGAGCAGCTCCAGGGATCGCTGACCGCCGAAAGCACTCCCGGCGTCGGCAGCGTCTTCACCTTGCGGACCGCGACAGGCCCGCTGGACAACGTGGAGTGGCTCGAACCACAGCAGGTTCAGGAACTTTCCAACGAGCCGTCGAATCTGAGCGGTTTGATGCAACTTCCCCGGATTCGCGGACGGGTCCTCCTTGCCGAGGACGCCGACGATGCGCGAGAGCTGATCGAAAACGCGATGATTCAGTCCGGAGCAACGGTCGTGTCAGCAGCCGACGGACAGGCGGCCGTGGAGGCCTATTTGCGGGCGGGCGAGCCGTTCGACCTGATTCTCCTCGACATTCGAATGCCGCGGAAGGATGGACTTGAGGTGGCCGCGGACTTGCGAGAGGCCGGATGCCGGACGGCCATTATCGCCATGACCGCTTCAACGACGGCGACGGAACGGGATCGGATTATGGGGGCCGGATTCGACGACGTGTGGAGCAAGCCGATTTCTCTTCAGGAAATCATTACCCGGTCTGCCGCGTATCTTGAGGCCGCGGAGGCCGAAGGAATTACACCTTCGTCGCTGACCAAGAATAAAATCTCTGATCGGCTTCGGGCAGTGTCGCAGGAATTCGTACAATCGTTGCCGGGGCGCTTGCAGGAATTGCGGTCGGCGTTTGAAAGCGGCAATCTTACCGGGGCGCACGACACGCTCCACCGCCTGGTGGGAACGGCGGGAATCTGCGGGTATCTCGGGCTTTCGGAACAAGCGGCGCGGGCGTTGCAGCAGCTCCATCAGCCGGATACAAGCAAGGCGGTGGCGGAAATAACGCGGCTGGACGAAATGGCCGCTTCCCTTGAAGCTTTCCCACCCGAAGGATGAAGTTTGGCCCTGCCCTGATTCGGTAAAAAGCTACCGCTTGACCGGACACTGTTCGTGGGGATACTAACGGAAACGGATGGCACGCCGATAGGACATTGCCGATGGGCGCGGGCAATGCCGGCTGATTCCCGGCTTCGCCGGATGGGACGCGACCGGGCACCGACTCCTGAATGTTGAGGACTTCCTTATGAAGGCAGGTTGCGTGAAGTTTGGTCGAGCCGGGCGGCTGAGTTCCATCGTTTTGGCCATCGGTGTCTTGTTGATAAGCAGTTGCTCGGCATTCAACCCTGCATTCCTGAGTTTGATCGCTCCGGGAGGGCAAGACGAATTCGCGACGGTTCCTAATCCGCCGGGCCATGTTATTGTGGCATTCATCAACAATACCCGCTTTGACGATCGATTGATCGCTTATCTTGCGCCGCAGCTTGAGCTCAGCGACACGGAAATCCGTGCGCTCCGGCCCCGTGTTCGTTTGCGCGTGCAGATTCAGTTCGCCGATGGCACAACACAGACGGTTGAAATGATTGATGGAACCAAGAGCTTCATCGAGCCGGGATTTGACGCCGAAGCCTTTGTCGATCTGAATGAAAACGATTTGCGCAACATCGTGGTTCAATGCGACGTCGCGGGCGTATCTATCTCGCCTAATTCAAATATCGACGTGTTTATTCCAACGGAACTCGTCGGCTTCCAGCTTGTCGAAACTACCGGAACAGGCGGTCAGACCGTAACCGAGTTCCAAGAACGACAGCGGATTGCCCCGGCGTTTCGCGTTCTCCAAGTCGACGATATTGACGATGATCGCAACGTAGTGCTTCAGCGCAACATCGGCTTTCGCGATCAGCCGAGTCCTGTAACAGATTTGCGTTGCGGGTCCGTCGTTGCAATCACCATGAACGGCGTCCTCTCGGTACCGTTCCTTGATATTGTCTCGAGCACACCCAGTTTCGACATCGACGATCAGCAAACCGTTGCCCGTATCGGCGGGCGCTTTGTGTTCAACGTTACCGTTCAATAGGATCGCTGTTAAAGGACTGTTTCAGGAGTAGACTCTGTGGCCCGAGCATTGCGAAACAAAGTTCTGACCGCCGGACGTGGCCTTGCGGTGGTACTGGTGGGGCTACTTGTTTGGGCGGGGTGCGGGGCCGGCATTTTCAATCCCGCGTTTCTAAACACGTTCGTCGGGGGACAGTTTCCCGTAACGCCGGGTCCGGTGGCTGATTTCATCATGGTCAGGGGGCTCAACCAGACGGGTTTGAGCGTCGAGTTCATCGTCA
>JBGTDB010000161.1:0-2767 GCA_041748515.1 Phycisphaerae bacterium | reverse complement strand
TTCGAGCTTGGCCTCGTCGGTCTGTAGGGCAACGTTTTCTTCACGAAAGATTTCGACACCGGCTCGAATGCTTCGATCCAGAACGCCGTACCTGTCACGCGGAAGGGCCCGGGCGACGGACGATTCCGCGTACTTGACGTTCAGCTCGTGGGCCCGGTGCTTCCAATTCGGTTCGATTGACTCGATAAAGTCGAGATAGGCGGCCTTACGCTGTGGATCGTCGGTCTGGCAGGTCATCCTGACGTATCGGTCGGTACCGACCTCGGCCACCGCCGCGGAGAGTTCGCTGTAGTCCAATAGCCATTGCTCCAACGCCCCCGGCGAGTCGAGGCTTCGATCGCGCAGACGGTCGAAATAGGGCTCGATCTGCGACCAGAGAGTGAGGTCGTCCGATTCGGCGATAAAATGTCGCGGAAACTCGCGGGCTTTCATGGATGCTCCCGATGCCTGCTGCAATCACGATTCGGTCGAAGTCGGCGCGTTGCTCGACGTGAACCAGGCTCGCATGGTCCGTTCCGTTGCCTTATCCAGCTTGGTGATGCTGTTCTGCACGGGGACGCCCTCGGCGCGGCACCGATCGATGAGCCGGCGCGAAGTCATCCCGAATTCCTGGGCGAGCTGCTTGACGGAGATTCCCTTCTTAGCCATGGCTGAAATCATTCCGGAAACGACACAAATCTGCCGGAGCGGCTCATTCAAAACCAAAATCGGTGAAGATTCAGGCGCCGCGCATGGCAAGTGGTCATTTCGCAGTCGGACCCTTGAATGCGATAATACAGAGTCGAAGTCGCCCGAGGCTGGATCGGCTTAATCTTTGGACGGATCGCCGGTGCCCGACTTCGGCATGGCGAATCGGCTGTCCGGGATGTCAACATTGACCTCGATCTTTTCGAAGATCATGCTGTTTTCCGGAGACATCGCCGCCTTTTGAGTAATGTTGTGGGCCATCATGACGCCGTTGACCTCTTTGTAATCGCCGAAAATCACCTGGGCGTCCGATTCGCCGGCCATCGTATATGCCCTGGTTCTCATGGCCACCGGCAGAAATCGCTTCTTATCCACGAGGTAAAACTCGACGTCGCCGTCCTTCTTGGTCACCTTAAGCTTGTAGGTAGCCGTTCCCTCCACTTCTTCGGCCCCGTCCAGCTCGACGGTATGACCCTTTTTCTTGTAATCAACCAGTGGGCCGTGAACGTCCGCCTGATTCTTGAATTGCTTGACCTGTTCTTCCGGCATTTTCTGTGCATCCGAACTGCCGGTGAAGGGTGCAATCATCCAACCGCTTTCGCCGTCATAACCCTGGGTCATGGCCATGCCCTGAAAAATCGCTTCAACACGAACCTTATTGGGCAGCTTCACCTCCATCGTCATGGGCATTTCCATTCCGCCCTGCATGGTGAGCTTTCCGTTAAGGCGGACGGTCTTGACGGCGTCGAGCTTTGCCCGTCCACCTATTGCATCGATGTACTTTGCGATAACGGCATCCGCCGTCGTCAGATCGCTGGCCATCGAGGTCGAGGCAGTGAAGACTAACAGGCAGGTTGCAAGCAGCGGTTTCGCACCAAAAAGCATGACATTCTCCTAAAGGGTTTCGAGGGTTCGTAAAGGGGGCGAATTATCCACGAGGTTGCCGCTAATGACAAGTGTCTCTTGTTGAATCTTGTTCTTCGCAAGCGGCAAAAAGCGAGATCCAGTTTAGTTGGGGCGACTGGCCGAATTGCCGTTATCAATGATTTTGGTGGCGGTCCGGCACTGAGAGTGGCATTGGAGCCCGGAATTTTCATTCTCGTGTGACACTCGGATTACATCGTTGGACCACCCTGCGGCAGTCCGACACCGCTGGAAACGGCATTCCAGGGCTTTCGGCGCGTGCCGTCCACACCCTGTGCCCAATTATGTGGGGGCTCCCCAGACATCGGAACAGGAGCCGGGTTTCCCGGTCAAAGAAGGGGTTTGCGACCCCGACAGACTGGCTTTCTGCCCGATAATTTCAGCCGTAACGCGCCAGCACCGATGGAACACTGAGTCCGCGCGGCCGGTCCGCTAACCAAACTGGTTGAATCCGGCTGATTCGGCCGCGGGGCTGGCTCAAAAAGTAAGCCAGGCACCTTTTAGAAGGCGAAGCACATGTACGCCAACCACTTTGGACTGGATTGTCTTCCTTTTGACAATCGGCAGGATCCGCCGTTTTTTTACACGACCGCGGATCGCGAAGAAGCCCTAGCGGCGATGCAGTGCCGGATTGAGCACGGTAATGGCGTCGCACTGACTCTTGGCGAGGCGGGAACCGGCAAGACCCTGCTGATCCGCACGTTGCTTCTTCGATTAACATCCAACCATCGCGCCGCGGTCATCACTTGTCCGCCCAATGGTTCCATGGAGGTGCTTAAGGAAGTCTGCCGCGGCCTCGGTATTACGCTGCCATGCTCGACCACTGCTGCGCGAATGCTTAATCAACTTCGGCGGCATTTGCATCGAGCGTCGCGGGCGGGTACTCGGTCCATCCTCATAATCGATCAGGCAGAGAATCTGTCGGCGCAGGCCCTGACCGAATTGGCGACAATCGCGGATCTTCGAGACGAAACGACGCGTTTGCTTTCGGTCACGATTCTGGCCCAGCCGCAATTTCGATCAATGCTTAACAGTCCCGAGCTCTCACGGCTATCGCAGGAATTGTACGGCGAATGGATGATTACGCCGTTCAATGAGGGCGGCACGCGGGGATACATCCGCCATCGGCTTCGAGCGGCCGGAAGGGTCGATCAGG
>JBGTDB010000160.1:0-5928 GCA_041748515.1 Phycisphaerae bacterium | reverse complement strand
CGGAAACCGTTAGAGAACTCCGCGGGATGATGTTAAGGACGAACAAGAAAGCTGCCCTGACGGTGGCCGTGACGGCCGATCCGCAGCGGGCCCGGAAGGACTATTTTCAAGATGCGGTAACGTGGATGAACGAAGGCCTGGTGGACGCCGTGTATCCGATGAATTACGACTCAGACATGCGGACCTATGCCCAGCGGCTTTCGATCTGGCGTACGGCCGGGCGCGGCGTTCCGGTGGTCACCGGGGTGATGTTTGACAAACGCGACGGGCAGACGGTAGCCGCCCAGGTCGAACGGGCGGCGCGAACACACGGGCACTTTGCGGCGTTCGCCTACAATTCGCTGTTTGAGCGGTTCGATGAAAACGGGCGTCCGATTCGCGACGCTCAAAGTGCCTCGCGCGAGTCTTTGCGGCGGGCGATGATCCCGCAAATCCGCCGACTGTGAGGACGGGCCCATGACAGTGTCGGAGCACGGCAAGCCTGCGCTTGAAATCAACGATCTGGTCGTTGCCATCGATCGATCGTCCGGGCCCCTGATCGTCGTGGACGGCGTTTCGCTCTCCGTTCCGCGGGGCAAGACCGTGGCGCTTGTCGGCGAAAGCGGTTGCGGCAAGTCAATGACCGCGCTTTCTATTCTGCGATTGATCGCCCCCCCGGTGAAGATCGTCGGCGGCAGCGTAACGCTATGCTGCGAACTCGACGAAAGCACCGCGCTTCTATCCCTTTCCGAGCGGCGGATGCGAGAGATTCGAGGCAACCGCATTGCCATGATCTTCCAGGAGCCGATGACCGCCCTGAACCCGGTTTACACGATCGGCGATCAGATCGTCGAGGCCATTCAATTGCATCGCAATGTCCGCATCCGCGAGGCACGATCCATGGCCCTGGAGCTCTTGCGACGCGTTTCATTTCCCGAGCCGCAGCGCGTCGCCAGTGAATATCCGCATCGGCTGTCCGGCGGAATGAGACAACGGGCCATGATCGCCATGGCCTTATCGTGCGGGCCGGACGTGCTGATCGCTGACGAGCCGACCACCGCCCTGGACGCGACGACCCAGCGAGAGATTCTCGACCTGCTTCGTTCGCTTCAGCAGGCCGAGGACATGGGCATCCTGCTGATCACGCACGACCTGGGCGTGGTGGCCATGGTGGCCGATTACGTTTACGTCATGTATGCCGGGCAGATTGTCGAGCACGCCCCGGCGGCAAGCTTGCTGCGCAACCCGCTGCACCCATACACGCAGGGTCTCATTGACTGTACGCCGCGGCTCGGACAACCGAAGCGGCGGCTGAACACCATCCCCGGCGCCGTACCCGATCCGGCCCATTGGCCGACCGGCTGCCGCTTTCATACGCGCTGCCATTTAAGCGCAGCGCTGGCCGGTCAATGCAGCGAATCGGGAATATCGGCTCAAACGACCGACGGAATTGCGGCATTGAGCCGATGCGTGATTGGCGATGAGAAAAACGGAATGCCCGACCCGCCTCTTCGCGAACAGCGTCCGGATCACTTCGTTGCGTGCTGGGAGGTCGAAGGCGGCATCGGCGGCCATGTAGCATTTCGTTCCAACAGCAGTATCGCACTCCATGCCGGGAGATAGATCATCCGGCGGGCAGCGTTGCCGCTTGGGCCGAGTTCGCTATCGACGATTCTTCTGAGAGCGACGAGTCAGAGCGAAACTGGCCCGCTTGAGGTCTGGCGATCTGGTCACCGAGTTGGGCCGCGAGGCCCCGGAACTCCTCCCGGTGGGCGAGGAAGACTTCGACAATCGCGGGGTCGAAATGCGTCCCGGCGGACAGACGGATGTACGCCTCCGCGTCGTCGTGGCTGTTCGCATCGCGATAGACCCGGTCGGTTGTCAAGGCGTCATAAACATCGACCAGCGCGACTATCCTCGCGCAGAGCGGGATAGCCTCGCCCGCCAGTCCGCTGGGGTATCCCGATCCATCGTACCATTCGTGATGCGCCCGGACGATGTCTTCGGCCATTCTGAGAAACTCAACCCCGGGGGCCTTGTCCGTAATCCAGTGCAAAGTATCGGCCCCGACCTGGGCGTGGGTTCGCATGACGGCCATTTCTTCAGCGGTCAGTCGTCCGGGCTTATGCAGAATCCGATCGGGAATGGCGACCTTGCCGATATCGTGAAGCGGTACGGCGCGGGCAAGATCCTGAAGAAACTGGTCGTCAATGCGCTCCCTGAAGTCGTCACGGCGCCTCAATGCCTCGGCGAGCATTTGTGTATAAGTCGTGACCCGCTCGACGTGCTGGCCGGTATCGCAGTCGCGGTGTTCGGCGAGCTTGGCCAAGGCGACCACAATGAGATCGCGGGCTTCGTCGCGAGCCCGCTGCTCCCGCATCGACCGGACCGCCGATCCGGCCACGCCCGCGATGAGCTCGATATACTCAAGGTCTCGTGTGACAAAGGATCGATTGCCGACGCGCTCGCTGATATTCAACACACCGATGATTTCGCCGGATGCATTCAACGGCGCGGAAAGAAACGGCATCCCGGCGAAGATTTCGGACTCGCCCGGCGACATCGCAAAACCGCACTCTTCGCGCGAATTAGCCACAACCGCCCGGCCTGTCGTATAGACGGTTCCCACGATGCCCGAATCAATCGGTAGTTTCACCGCCGGCGCAGGCTCCAAGACTGCGGGCTGCATCCGGGTGAGGCCGCGCGATCGGACGATCTCGAGGTGCTCTTGATCGGGATCCGGAAGAATAATGGAAATGCGCCGCCCGCCGGTCACTTCGGCGACCGCCGCCAGGGTATGGTCGAGCACTTCTTCTACCGAACTCGCGCTTCCGAATTGCCGGCAGAGATCGAGCAGAACCGAGAGGATTCGAATCTGCTCCGCCCGAAGGCGGTAGCTTCGCAGAAGGTTCCTTCGTTCGCGGCCCAGACGAACCATTGAGCCGACCCGCAGGCACAAATCCTTTGGATGAACGGGCCTGATCACGTGCTCGTCGGCGCCGTTGTTGAGCGATGCCACGACTTCCGGCGCGTCATGTTCGGAGCCGACGATGACCAGCGGGACATCGCGCCGCTTTGGCATCGACTTGATCTGACGAATCCACGCGATGCCGTCAAAGCCGGGCACGCTCACATTCAGAAGAATGACATCGAGTCGATTCGCCCCGGCCGCGCTCAGCCCGGCAGGTCCGTCGACGGCCTCGATGATCCGATAGCCTTCCACCGCAAGGCAGCTTCGATAGAATTCCCGATCCGCCGGGTCATTCGCTACAATCAGAATGGACGGCGGCCTTTGCAACGTACAACTCCGAATCCACATGGAAGGCGTTTCTTCGCCTCTCCGATACTTTTTGCAGACGTTCAAACTGTGCCGCGCGGAGGCATCCCGATGGTCCAGGGCGGAAATTTCGGCGCCCGCCGAAACTTGGACCCGGCAGTTCTATAACCCGGTCGAGTTTAACCATCCGCCTTGTCGCGTGCGAGCGCGCGGAGCACGGCCGTGCGCCGCCCCCGGGTAAAGTATCGGGAACTCTGATATGTATGCCCAGTTCTTTGCGGCGAGGCTGATGTCACGCGAATCACGTCCGGCCGGGTGCCCGATAATGCGTCTGCCGGATTGCGTTTCGAATCCATTGCAACGGCGCGGCCTCAGACAGGGCCCGTCGTACACTTGAGATGTTCATCGCGCTCATCTTTGCGGACGTGCCATTGACCGGGCTGAGATACTCGGACTTTGGTGCGCGCAGACTTGCGCGGTGCTCACCCCAGTCCAGTCGATCAATAAGAACCGTCCCTTCGAGCCAAAATCGGGTTCATTTCCGCCATTTTTGGCCTTATTTGGCTTCGTTTCGCCGGGGTCGAATCTGGCGTAAGTCGTTGTGGGACAAGGACTTACGCGATTTTCGTTTGGGTTCGTTTCGCACGGGCGCTTTTTCGCGCGCCGCGTGCTTCTCCATTCGGTGCACTATCGGCACCATCCACTGGCGATAACGCCCGGGGCGCGCTGTGAGCGGATCGATTGGGGCGATCAGTTGGTGGTTAACCGCAAATCCACCAACTAATGTTCCGCTCACCGGCCAAGTCGCTCGGGCGACGAAAAGACCCTGAGCGATGGCTCGGCCGTCGCGGGGTTGACGCTCGAAAGCCAACCGATCCAGGCCATATCCGCCTTACGGGCACGTCGAGATCGGCGGGCCGGGGTAATTCGGATCGCCCGCGGCGATGAAGTTTGCCACCAATGAGAGATCCAACACATTGACGTCGGCGAAGGGGTTCGGCGGACTGCGCATCCAGGCCCGCGACTTGCACGGCGAGCCGGCCAACCCGACCAGCCAGTCCTTTACTCCGCCGAGGTCCACCACGTTGACCACGCCAATGGCCGGGAGCACGTCGGCCCACAGGCCGGTGCTGAACTGCTCGGGCGGCGACGATCCCCCGACCTGCGCGATCTGCGAAGCACTGTAGAGCGAACTCGGGACCACGGAATCACCGGTTACGTGAATCACCCGGTCCGGGTCGATTGCGGACACTTCCGCCGCCCAGTCGCGATATTCCGGCTCGCAGCCCAGCACGGCACAGGCAAAGTTCGGACAGTGCGACGGCGCATCCGTACAATCGATGGACATCTCCCCGTGGTTGTCTCCGTCAAAGCCGACGGCGTTCAGGTAGCGAATCTGCGATCCAACCGGGGCCCCGGGCGAGGGGTCGATGTCAATGAATTCGACTTGAATCGCCGTACCGCCCGCCGGCCCTTCCGGCGGAAACGTCATAGTCAGGAAGCGGGCCCGATCCGCCGACGCGGGCACGGCCGTCAGCGGGAATAGCAGGCTGCAATCCACGGCCGTCCAGCCGGCATCGCATTCGCAAATCCCGGACCCATCGATCCCATCGTCGCACACCCCGCGGCCGCTGCACGGTTCATCCGCGCCGCCGGGACATTCCAGGCAATTCGGACCGTAATGCCCGGCAAGGCATTCGTCACAGGCGATACCGCTGAATCCCGGGTCGCAATCGCAATCGCCCTGCGCATCACAGACGCCGTTGCCGGAACAGGACGTCGAAGCCTCGCAGAAAACACAATTCGGGTAGTCGTAATAATCCGGTGCGCACTGATCGCAGGCCGTGCCATCAAATCCGGCTTCGCAGTCGCAATCTCCCTGCGAGTCGCAGGTTCCGTTGCCTGAGCAGGTCGTCGCGGACTGGCAGAAGGTGCACGTTGGATAGTTGTAATGATCTGGGCCGCACTGATCGCAAGCCACGCCGAAGAAGCCGACGTTGCACGCGCAGGTACCCGACGCCGTGCAGGATCCGTTGCCCGAACAAGTCGTCGAAGCTTCACAGAACTGGCAGAACGGATATTCGTAATGATTTGGCGCACATTGGTCGCAGGCCGCGCCGACGTAGCCTGAGTTGCAAACACAGTTTCCGAATGCACTACACGTTCCATGGCCTGAACATGTAGTCGAGGCTTCGCAGAATGTGCAGCTCGGGTAATTGTAGTAATTCGGAGCGCATTGGTTGCAAGAAGCACCAGCGAAGCCGGCATTGCAGTTGCAGCCGCCGAACGCATTGCACGTCCCATGGCCGGAGCAGGTAGTTGCAGATTGGCAGAACGTGCAGGACGGATAGTTATAATAATTGGGGGCACACTGATTGCACGCCGTGCCAGCGTAGCCTGCGTTGCAATTGCAGGTGCCCAGCACGCCGCACGTTCCGTGGTCGGAACAGGTCGTCGCCGCCTGGCAGAACACGCAGTTCGGATAGTTATAGTAGTTTGGCGCGCATTGGTCGCACGACGTGCCGGCGTAGCCGGTGTCGCAGACGCAGACGCCCATATCACATGTGCCGAAGCCGTTGCAGTCGGGAGGGTTGCAACTAACGATTTCGAACACGTAGGCCGAGCCGGAGTTGCTGCCCGCGTCGTCGTCCTGGCGCGCCCCCACCACGGCC
>JBGTDB010000159.1:0-2661 GCA_041748515.1 Phycisphaerae bacterium | reverse complement strand
CCGCGCGTCGGCGTGTTGATAATGCGAAGCAGCGCCACCTCGTCCGCCGGATTCACCAACACGCGCAAGTATGACAAAACATCCTTGATCTCTTTTCGGTTGTAAAATTCAACGCCCCGGGCCACCTGATAGGCCACGCCCGCCCGCAGCAAGGCCTCTTCGACCGTCCGACTGAGCGAATTAACTCGGTAAAACACCGCAATCGATCCCGGCGGCGTTCCGTTGCGAATGCGCCGGGCGACATCCTCCGCGACGGCAATCGCTTCAAGTTCACCGGTTTCAGATTCCATCGCCCGTACGGCCGGTCCGATCTCGTTTTCCGTCCAAAGGGCCTTCTGCTTTCGCCGAACGTTGCCCACGATCAGGTGATCCGCGACATTGAGAATCCGCTTAGTGGAGCGGTAGTTCTGCTCCAACCGCACGACCTTGGCCGTTGGATAGTCGCGCTCGAACGACAGAATGTTCCCGATGTCCGCCCCGCGCCAGCCATAGATCGACTGATCGGGATCGCCCGTGGCGCAAAGATTCTGACTCTCTCGGGTCAGGAGTCGAGCAATCTGATACTGACAGGCATTCGTGTCCTGATACTCATCGACAAGCACGTAGCGATACCGACGTTCAAGCTCCGCCCGAAGCCCTTCATCCTGCGACAGGCATTTCGCCGTGCGCATCAGCAGGTCGTCGAAATCCAGCCCGTCCATCCGCGCCAGAAGCTTCTCGTAATGGGCGAACACCGGGGCAATTAGATGAACCCGCCAGTCCCCCTCGTCCTGGGCGAACGCCTCCGGAGAGATCAACTGGTTCTTGGCCCAGCTTATCCGCTGTTCGACAGAGGCGGGGGTCAGGTCGGACTGAGCGAATCCGCATTCGTCGATGGCCTGTTGCAGGAGCTTCCGCCGATCGTCCCGATCAAAGATCGTGAAACCCCGCGACACCCCCATCCGCTCCCCATAACGTCGCAGCAGCCCTGCACAAAAAGCGTGAAACGTGCTCACGGTCATGCCCCCCGGCGCAGCCGGATTCAAGGGGGCTGTCCCCCCGGACCCAGCCGGCTCCGATCGGGAGATTTCCGACGCGGCGCCAGGCCCAAGCTGACGATACCCCCGACCAACTCCCAGTGCGTCGATGCGCTCGCGCATCTCCTTGGCGGCCTTGTTGGTGAAGGTGATGGCCAGGATTTCGCTCGGCCTGGCTGCCGTCAAAGCGAGGTGCGCAGCCCGGCGGGTTACCACTCGTGTTTTGCCGGTGCCCGGCCCGGCGAGAATCAACAACGGCCCATCCGTGTGGGTCACCGCCTCGCGCTGGGGGCCGGTGAGGTCCGCGAGGATCTGTTCAACCGTCGCCGGCCGGGAGGGCTCGGACGATCGAGGGTAGGTTCGCCGATCTTCGATGTTTTCGGACACCTCAGCTGCACAGCGCTTGTCAGAGAACGGTTCCTGGCAGCCGCCGGAATCGATGTGTCGAATGGCCGGGGTTTCGACATCCTCGTGGGTCGTTGGGCGTCCGCGGGGCCGTGGGGCCGGCTTGGTCTCAGGAGGGGGAAAATCGGCGAAGAGCATCGGCTGGGTCGAATCCATCAACCGATTCTATACCGACCGTTCCGCCCCCCGTCCACGATCTTGCGAATACAGCCCGCCGGGCTCCGTCCAAAGCGGATTCTCCGAGATAGAACCGTTGTTCGGCCGATTCGACAACTCATCGTTGCCTAGTTTAACTCAAAATGTACGATGCGCCGCAGTCAAGACTGGAAGTTGTCTCCAGAATTTCACAGGCTTCCCGTCAGTACCGCTCGAGCGATAATGTCCGAATGTCCATCGTTGGCCACGGCTTGGATCTGATAGATTGCGCCCGCATCGCCCGCGTGTATTCCGAGCACGGAGAGCGGTTCCTGAACCGCATTCTCACCTCGGCGGAGAGGAATCGAATGCGGCAGTTCAAAGACCCCGTCTCATTTATCGCGGGGCGGTTCGCGGCCAAGGAGGCGATTCTGAAAATGATCGGCACCGGCTGGCGAGGCCAGATTGCCTGGACCGACATGGAGATTCTGCCTGATTCGCTTGGTCGTCCGACGGTCCGACTCTCCGGCGAAACCGCCCGCCTGGCCAATGAACTCGGCGTCGATCGCGTCGTCCTCTCCATCACTCACACCCGAGACCACGCTGCTGCATCCGCCATAGGCCTTGCCGCCGGATCAAGGCAATGAAGATTCCCATCGCCCTTGCGCCCGAGCCCCGGCATTCATGCCGGGAGGAACGGCAAAGGCAATGAACCCCCTAACCTCCCTTGCCGCCGGCCAGCAATTACAATATGGGATACTTTGGCAATTACGGAATAAAACTGGATGCTTGCACGGCCTCCATCTATACCCCAGTTTCACTTCTGTAACAGTTCGGCTCAAGAAACCACGCATATTTCGTCGATTCCTAAGGGAAGGCGTGGCGGAGCCGCGCATCATTGGAACGCGCTCGCTGCATGGACGCCACGTCAGCGATCCATCGCGACGTTCTTGGAGATAAAACGGTCGCCCTGGCGCGGGGTGGCTCAGTATGTTTCTAACAAAAGGAGAACACGATGGAACTATTAATCTGGCTTGCCGCCGGCTTGGCTGCCTGGTTCTTTTTCCTCTCACCGGGCACCATGTAAACCGGATCGGAATTCGAA
>JBGTDB010000158.1:0-3626 GCA_041748515.1 Phycisphaerae bacterium | reverse complement strand
GGCTGCTGTTGCCGATTCTGACCATGGGCAGCGGAGTGGGATAGGAACCGGGAATTCCGAATTCCGAATGGCGAATAGTGAATGTAAACATTATTCCTGAGCCGCGGGCTTTGGTCCGGGCGATGTCGCGCCGGCGAACAGCGGCGACTTGGGAGATTCAAGAGGAGAACAACAGGATGCGACGTACAAAGATGAAGAGGCGATCGGCGTTTACGCTGCTTGAGCTATTGCTGGTGGCGGGAATTCTGGCCGTGCTGGCGGCGTTTGCCATTCCCAGCCTGATGCAGCAAGGGGAGAAAGCGAAGATCGACATCGCCAAGGCGGCCGTGCTTCGGAACGGAGCCATTCCCAAGGGGCTTGATGCGTACAAGTGGAACATGGGCCGCTATCCGGATACCGACGAGGGACTGGCCGCGCTTTTCAAGAAGAAGGGCGACGTGGATGACGAACGGTATGAGGGTCCGTATCTGATGGGGACTATCGAGGAATTGAAGGATCCGTGGGGCAAGCCGTACGAATACCGTTCGCCAGGCGAGGTGAACACCGATAGCTACGACCTTTGGTCTGTCGGCCCGGATGGCAAGGATGACGGCGGGCGATCGGGCAGCGACGACATCAAGAATTGGACGGAGAGGTAAAGGCAGCGACCAAGCCACGAAGGGCCGAAGTGAGTAAACACGGAGGAAAAGTGGCTAGCAGCCCGTGACAAACGGTATGGCACGGGTTTTCAATCCGTGTTTTCACCGATTACAAACCGGTGCCACATGAGCCTCAATGTCTTTTGCCACGGGCTGCTGGCGGGTAGAGGGCGTCGACGGTGGGATGCCGGTTCAGGGTTTTGGGTTCATGCGAAAAGGCCGCCGATTATCACGACGCGGGTTTACGATTCTGGAGTTACTGTTGGTGGCCGGGCTGCTGGCGGTGCTGGGGGCCATTGTGTTGCCCAACCTGGCCGGGCAGATCAAGTCGCAGGAGTTGGTCTCCTCCGCCAATCAGCTTCGTTCGCTGATCGGACTGATTTCGGCCAATGCGTCGTTCGACGGGAAGCGCTATCGCATTCGATTTCCCGGCGAGGACGAGTTGGACGGGTTGGGCGGCCGGGTTCAGCCGATCATCGAACGGGAAGACGACCCGATGTACGAGCCGGAGATTTTTGTTCCGGTGACCGCGTCGTGGGCGATCGGCGAGACGCTTGTCGGTGAGTCGCGCTGTGCGCAAATGCGCATCGGTCGGCCGTTGATTGAAGACTTGCAGGATCGCCGCGAGCAGATCGCCAGAAATATCGAGCGTGCTCTGGCCGATCGCAAAAAGCGGGAGCGGTTCGACGCCGATTTCCCGCCGCTTTATATCGAGCCGGACGGAACCAGCGAATGGGCGGTTTTCCAACTCACGACCGCCAAGCCCAACATCGCGTTGGAGGAGCTGGTGACCAGCCCGGAGTTGTATCCGCAGATCGAAGTGATTCTCGAGGGTCCGACGGGGATGTGCTGGTTGCAGCGGCCGTTTTATGACGAGGAGCTCGACCTTTTTGAGGATAAGAACTGGCCGGCCGTTCTGCGGCAGGATTTTCTGCGGAAGCAGCCCTTGACCGAAGACGACGTGCTCGAACTTCGTGACGTGCAGTTCAGGGGCTCGCCGCGGGGGTGACCGATCGATGTTGCGGCGACGTGAACCAACAAATCCGTTGCGATTGCGCGGCATGGGTTGCGCCGTTCGGGCGGCGTACCTGTTGCTCGAGGTGGTAATCGCCACGGGCCTGCTGGTCGTTGCCCTGGCCATCATCGGCGCTCAGATTCAGGACAGCGGCACTGCCATTCACAGAATGCAGCGTCGGCTGGAGGCCGTCCGGCTGGCCGAGCAGCAGTTTGCCTATTTGGACCTCGGCCTTTTGGAGTTGGATTCCGTTGACGAGGTACAGGAGGGCGACTTCGGATCGCGCTTTCCCGACTGGGGCTGGGTGATCGTCACCGAGCCGACGGCCGTGGCGGCCATTTTCCGTTTGCGTCTGGAAGTACTGCACCACATCCGCGAAGGCGACTATCGCGAGGATACGTTCGCGCACGATGACGCCGAAATCGTTTACTCGGCCTATGCGATTCGGGCCGCCCCCCGGAGCGTCGATTTCTCGCTGGATTTCGGCATGACCGACGAGGAGACGGCCGAAGTTGCGGAGAAGATGCAAAGCGCGGGCGTCCCATTCGATCCGAGGGCTTTCAATCCGGGCGCCGTCGCCGATTGGGACATTGAGCAGTTAATTCGCTCCCTTCCGGTTTTGCTCAAAGCGCTCGGACTTGAACTTGGCGATCTTGCGGCCCTGATTCCGCCCGAATTGCTGGAGAAACTCAAAGAAGAGGGCCTCTTCGGCGATCCTGATGAGGAGGAGAGCGAGACGCCATGAGCATTGCCTTTTCTCCAAACCAGAATCGTCGCGGCGTCACCCTGCTGGAGATGGTGCTGGCGATCGGCCTGATGGTCCTGCTTTCTTCGCTGACCTTCATCTTCTACTCGACATCGCTGGAAGCCCGCGACGTGGGAACTGAGCGGGCAAGGAAGCTGCGATTGGCGCGGGTCGTGCTGGATCGGCTGGCGACGGAGTTGCGGCAGGCGCCTGCGATTACGCGCGACTTCGGGGTTGGATTGGCGGGCGATCCGGAGGCCATTCTTATAACCACGCGCCGGGTTCCGCGTCGGGAGCTCGCCCTGGAGCGCGACGAATTCGATGATCCGCCGGATGGCGAATACGACTTGGAGCAGGTCCAGTATCGCATTGCCCGACATCCTGACATTGTGAATGACGACGGGTTCGAATCGGCCCTGGGGCTGGCCCGGGTGGCCACGAAAGTTCCCCGGCCGGATTCGGCGCTGGCCCGGGCCACGGCCGATCCCTCGGAGGAATCCGAGGAAACCGCCCCCGACGTGGCCCTTGATGAGAGCTTCTTTGCCGAGCTATTCGCCGGCGAGGACGCGGGCGGGAGCAAGGCCTCATTGGGGCCGGACGTAAACTGGGAAGAGCTTTACGCTCCGGAAATCCGCTACATTCGATTTTGCTATTACGACGGGCGCACCTGGTGGGACAAGTGGCACGTCATCGGCGAAAACGCCCTGCCACAGATGGTCCAGGTGACCATCGGATATTCCGAGCATCGGCCGTTTGAAGAGGCCGCCGGCCAGGACGAGATCAACGAGGAATTCTGCGAGTGTCTGAATGAAGATCCGCCGGACTGCCTGCCGTTGGCCCGCGATGAATACAGCACTGTGGTCCGATTGACCCATGCCGATCCGCTGTTCCGGTCGCGCGTCAATCGTGAGGGACAGGCGATGATTGAGCGAATTGGCAAGCCCGAGAAAAAGGAGGGAACAAGACCGTGAGTCGTCGACGCGGCGCCATCCTGCCAGTTGTGTTGTTCACGGTCCTGCTCATCGGACTGTTGGCCGCTGTGTACTCCTTTCGCGTTCACGCCGACCACGCGGCGACGGCGGTTATTTCCGAGCGTCTGCAATCGCGACTGGCAGCCGAGGCCGGGGTCGAATGGGCCAAGGCGCTGTTAAGCGCCAGCCGCCACGACACGAATGTGTGGTATCACAATCCTGATGCTTTTCACCGCATTGTGATCTGGGCGGAGGGC
>JBGTDB010000157.1:0-3849 GCA_041748515.1 Phycisphaerae bacterium | reverse complement strand
CCCAATACCTCAAGACTGAACGGCTCTTTCATGTCGGCGTGGCTCGCGTTTTCAAGCGTCTGGATCGGAGTTGCCTCACTGGCGATGGCCATAGGCATGCTCATGCATCGCCCGCTGATGTCCGACAACGCGATTGTAGCCGTGTTGTATTTCGGCGCGCCGGCGGCGCTTTGTTGCGCGGGGCTCGTGCTCTGGGACTTCCGCAAGGAAATGGGCGACGATCCGGCCGTGTACTCCCAACGGCTCCAGGCGAAGGTGGGGATCGGATTCGCCATGGCCGCGGCCGCGATCATTTATGCCCTGATTATTCTTTCCGAGAAGCTCGAGCCGGTTTGAAGGATCGAGTTTCAACCCCTATAATCCCCGGCGCAATAATGAACTCTGAGTGATCAGGTTCAGGCGTGAACAAGGTATGTCCACCCGAACTCAGGGCCGCGTCCTCTGGGTTGCAAATTATGCAAATCACACTGAATGGTGAAATCGCGACGGTTCCCTCGGCTTGTTCGGTTGCCGATCTGCTGGCCGAGCGCGGCTTAGTTCCTGTGCGGGTGGCGGTCGAACGCAATGAGGAGCTTGTACCCCGGCGATCATTCACCGAAACGAAAATACGTGAGGGCGATCGTATCGAAATCGTCACGTTTGTGGGAGGCGGCTGATGTCCACCGATCAGTATCGGGTCGGTTCGTTTTCATTCTCATCGCGACTGTTCGTGGGTACAGGCAAGTACGCGAGCTACCCAATGATGCAGGCGGCGCTGGATGCGTCCGGGTGCGAGGTGGTTACGGTCGCCGTTCGGCGCGACGTACTGGTTCAAGACGGTGGAGCCCGACCGGACAGTATTCTCGATCATCTCGATTCCGCCCGCTACACAATCCTTCCGAATACGGCCGGTTGCTTTAGTGCACGAGACGCGGTCCGCTCGGCCAAACTCAGCCGCGAACTCCTTGAGGGCCTCGGGAATCGCGGCGCCAAATGGGTCAAGATTGAGGTACTCGCGGACAAGAAGACCCTTCTCCCCGATCCGATCGGCACTCTGGAGGCCACTCGCGAACTGGTCGATGCGGGCTTCGAGGTACTGGCTTATACGAACGACGACCCGATTCTTGCGAAAAAGCTTAAGGAATCCGGAGCAACCAGCGTCATGCCCTTGGGATCGCCGATCGGCAGCGGCCAGGGAATTTTGAATCCGAACAACATTCAGCTTTGCATCGAGTATCTCAAGGAAGACGATCCGGATTACCCGGTGATTGTTGACGCGGGCGTCGGCACCGCCTCGGACGTGGCCATCGCGATGGAGCTTGGGGCCGACGGCGTGTTGCTGAATACCGGCATAGCCGGGGCACGCGACCCCGTCCAGATGGCCGGGGCGATGGGACACGCGGTTGAGGCCGGCCGACTGGCATTTCTCGCCGGGCGAATCCCCAAGAAGAGGTACGCGAGCGCGTCCTCCCCGATCGAGGGAATAATCACGGCCAGTATGGCCTGACATGTTGCGCGCGATGGGCGCTTCGAGTAAAGCGGTTTTGCATTTTATGCCGATAGCGTCGAAGTGGTTCTTCTTGGTGGCATGGATGCCGTGATTTGACCTGCCCAGATAGCCTTGATTACCATCCATCCCAACGCGGCCGTCAGCATGAAGGGCTTTGCTCATCGCCCCGATTGCGGCGCGCCTGAGCCCAGGAAGCGTAATTTCATGATAGTCGATTGTTTTACGCATACATGGGACAACGGCTCGGACTTGGGTCGTTGCGTGCCGCCCGAGCGGCGCGATCCTTCCGGTGACGGCGACGACCGGGAGGGAGCAGGAATCGGTAGGCACCTGGCCGCAGCAGAGCCGGTGGATAAGTCGATCGTACTGGGATTCAGAAGTCGGCATCTCGCCGCCCACATCAGCAATGAGCGAATCGCGGCCTACGTCGCGGGGCACCCCGATCGGCTGATCGGTTTCGCCGGTATCGATCCGAGCGATACTCAGGAGGCCCTGGACGAACTCGACGAGGCCCAAAGCAGATTCCAAATGCCGGGAATATCGATTGCCCCGGCGGCCCAGGATTTTCACCCGACCGACAGTCGAGCCATGCTGGTTTACGCGGAAGTTGATCGGCGCAAGATGCCGGTGCTGTTCCACACCGGTGTTCATATTACCTCGGCGACGCGACTCGAATACGCCCAGCCGGTTCTGCTGGATGAGATTGGCCGGGAGTTCCCGAACCTGCGGATCATCATCGCTCACATGGGCTACCCCTGGGTGCATGAGACCATTGCGCTGCTGGCCAAGCATCCGAATGTTTATTCCGAAATCAGTTGGCTGCTGCATCAGCCGTGGCAGGCCTATCAGGCGCTCCTGAGTGCGCATCAATACGGCGTTATGGACAAGCTGCTATTCGGAAGCGGATTCCCCGCGGCGTGGGCGTCGCATTGCATTGAAGATCTTTATAGCCTCAATCACATGGTGCATGGAACCAACCTGCCGACGATTCCGCGTGATCAACTTCGCGGAATCGTCGAGCGCGACGCACTAGCCCTGCTCGGCATCCGCGACCCGGAAACGGTGCAGATCAAGGCCTCGGCCGCGGATGATCTCGACGCAGCGATTGATGATTAAGGGCCCACCAGGATTGGCCTTCAACCGAACGCTGGCCCTTCGATTGGGAGAAACATTTCCCACAAAAGATGGCGGAATAAACGAAGAAAGATTTCCTGCTGGGCACGATCAGGCCCTTTCCGGGTAGATTATTGGCAGGTTCGATTCCCTTCCGGCACTGCCGATGTATAATAGTTGCGATGGAAGCCAAGCAGGCAGACGGTTTGTTTGAAGATACTCACCGGCGATTGCGGGGCGGAAGCTGTGCCGCGCCGGATTCCAACGAGAAGGCCCGGCAGGATTCGGCCGCGCTCCTGATCGCCGCGCCGGGGGTGGCCCTGCTGATCGCGGCCCCGTGTCTTCTGACGCTTTGCCTTTCGACCACAGGCCCGCAGTCTCGGGGTCGCGCCGCCGTCCTCGCGGCTGATTGTGGCTCGCTGAATTTCGTCGATTCGACGGCCAACGACGTGACGGCCAGTCCGCTGGTGACGTCGCCTTCGGCGACGGTCGCCCGATTCGGCGTTCTCGACCTTCCTCTTGTCGCCTCTCTGGTTCAGGTTCGATGCATGGCGGTGGTTGCGATCGCGCGCATCGGCGGGCTCTACGGCCCGTAGCGTCGTCGGGTTAGACGTGACAGCACCCGGCGGCCAGCGGCCGCGCCGATCAGAACGTTATTCGGACTGAACCCCCAGCAAACTAAGGACGACCAACATGATTGCCATTGGCCTAGCCTCATCCCTCATGCGCGGGGTCAAGAACCTTCCGCGCAAGCTTTTCGGAACGCGCAACGACCGCTTGCTCAAAGCTTATCGCAAGGCGATCCCGAGAATTAATGCCCTCGAGCCGGAAATTCGCGGCGATTTCGACGAACTATACACGGCACGAATCAACGCGGAATCTCTGGACGACAAGTCGCCTGAGGAACTGGAGGCGATCCGGCAGAGCATCCGCGTCGAGCTCAGCTCCGACCTCCGGGAGCGCACGGCCGCGCTTCGCGAGCGCGTTCTGGAGCAATACGGGGAGCTTGATGAATGGTGGGAAGGACTCGAACCGGGGGAGCGGCTTGACGAGTATTTCCGTCGCGAATACCGCCGGCGCAATTCCAAGATCATTGAGCTACTCGATGCCGAAGGAATTTCTGACGAAGCTTTCGCCGTTTTGCGCGAAGCGTCCCGGCGGGCCCAGAACCACCGGCACTTCGACTGCCAGCTTATCGGCGGGCGCGTGCTCTTCGAGGGCAGGATTGCCGAAATGCGCACCGGCGA
>JBGTDB010000156.1:0-5406 GCA_041748515.1 Phycisphaerae bacterium | reverse complement strand
CCGGCGACACATGCACCGTGTCGGTTCCCAACGCCACGTGAACGCAAATCGGAATTCTCGCCTCTTTCGCCGCGGCGAAAACACTGAGTTCGCGGTTCGGCGCCATTCGCTCGATGATGAGACTGCCGATCGTCTCGCCCAGGCCGGCCGCGTCGTTTTTGCAACGCGCGGCCGCCGCGTCGAAAAACTCGAGCGTTTCTGCCACCATGCCGAAACTTCCATCGCGAATGGTGTCGGCCACTTCCTCACTCGTCTCGCCGAGCATGGCAACTTCAACATCGTGAATTGCACACGCCCCGTTGCACGCCAGTGCTTTGACGATGCCCCTGCGAATCAGGTCGATTACAATGGGACCGCACCCGACCTTGATGACGTGCGCGCCGAACGCGAAAACAACCGGCCGATCGTTTCGCACCGCGGCAACGATCGAAGAAACAACCCCTCGAAAGGCCTTGGCCCCAAGATAATCGGGAAGCGAAGAGCAAAAGCCCGCCACGGAGGAACCCGGCTCGGTCAGCCGGGCAAACCCGCCCAGCGACGCCTTGTGATGGCGTTTCTTGACGCTGTAGGTCTTAATCCGGCGAGGGTCGATCGGGCGGTATTCTCGTGTCATGAAGCGTGTCTTCCGAGGGCGGCGCTCACCAGCGTCCGGAGCATTGTATCGCCCTCCGGCTCGAAGTCGATTGAGATTTTCACGAAGGCGATGCGCGCATCGGGAAGCGCCATTGTTGAAAGCTTGACCGCGTCCTTCTCGGTGGTGAGCAGCATCTCATGGTCGGGAAACCGGCGAATGAGCTGAGAAATGTCCGCGGGCCGATACGCGTGATGATCGGGAAACCAGTGCGCGCCGACCGTGCGCACACCGCGTTCTTCAACCGTCCTGGCAAAAGCCTCGGGACGGGCGATGCCCGCAAAGAGCACCACCCGTTCTCCACGCCACTCCGACGACGGTTGTAGCGATGAACCGGCACCCTGCAACGGCTCGATCGACTCGATCCGATGCCGACAGAAGAAGATCGGCGTATCAGGCACAAGTCCCCGAATCCGCCGCACGACTTCCCGGCGATCAAGGTCCGACACCTGATCGTAGCGGGTCAACACCACCGCGTGCGCCCGCGAAAGCGATGCCACCGGCTCACGAAGCAGACCGCGCGGCAAAAGGTGCTCGAATCCGAACGGGCACGTCGCGTCGATCAGGACAATGTCAAGGTCGCGGCCAAGGGCCCGATGCTGAAATCCATCGTCCAGCACGATTGCATCGGCCCCATGCCCTTCATGGGCTTCCATCGCCGCCGCGCAGCGATCGGCGTTCGCAACGTAGATCACGCCGTCGCACCGCCGCCGGATCAGTAATTCCTCGTCATTGGGCTGCCCTCCACGCGATTTGTAGCCGCGCGCGACAACCGCCGGGCGACGGCCGAGGTCGTTTAGCAGCTCAACGAGTTTTATGACAAACGGAGTTTTGCCGGTGCCGCCGACGGTAATGTTGCCCACGCTGATGACGGGAACGGGCAGCCGTAAGCGCGGACCGCTCGCATCGCAAAGGCCGTTGCGTCGGCTCACCGCGGCCGCATACGGAATCTCGGCCAGCCGCAGCAGCCCCCGCAACGGCGCCGCCCACGATCCGGCGCGGCCGTTCACGATCCTGGTGTGTACACGCGAAATTCCCATTCGCTGTCGCGCCGCAGAGGATGGCTGAGCCAGACCGGGTGAATCGCCGCCCCCTTGTGGCGGTCGGGTGTCGAACTTACTGCCGGTGATAGACGACTGCCGCACACGTCACGCAGTTCTGAAGCGATTCATCAACCGCCTGATGATAGTCTAACAGCACCGGCCGGGCGTCGGGAAGCGCGGCCGCCAGAGTGAACATGCAGCCCACGCTGCAAATGCGTGTGTCATTCCCGCAATCCGCAACGCGCGAAACGAACGAATGCGGCTCCGACAGCTCCAGCATCCCAAGAGCGCTCCGGTCGGCCCGCTCGACTTCCGCCAGAAACCCGGCCTCAAGGGCCTGATCGTCGCCGAAGTATCCACCAATGTGACTGAGGTCCGCCCCCGCGACAATCAGCGTGTCGGCCGAATCGCCGTCCACAAGCTCCCGGATCGCCGCCGCGAGTTCGCGCAAATGTCCGACGACCGGTTCACCCGAGCCGCACGGATCAGGGCAGAGTATGGGAACCAGTTGAAAAGCATCCGCCCCAAACAAATGCTGAAGCCAGAGCACCTGCAATTCGATCGAGTGCTCGCGAAGGTGGTCGAGCTCAAACTCCCGCAGGCCGCCGACCCGCTGCTCCAAGGCCACGATGAAATCCGCGTCGACACGGGTTGTCCCCAGCGGCGTCTCAAAAACGCTGCTTGTCGTCACCGGCAAGGAGGAGCGACCGATGTGGTTCGTGCCCAGAATGACAACGCGGTCGGGCGGCCGCCGACCGACGAGACAGGCATACGCCGCGGCATAGCAGGGCCGACCACGAGGGTAATCCAGGTGCGGCGCAATCACCCCGACGACTTGATCCGCGTGGGTCGAACGCGGAAATCCCTCAAGCATGTCGCGAAACAAATCGCCCGAAGAATCAATTACGCCCAGCGACGCGGCGTCTCGGACCTTTCGGACGCCAGCGCGGCGATACGCGCTCAGCCGCAGGCCGTATTGCTCGGAGAATCGTGCATTATCCAGCAGCAGCGCCTGATCGAGATAGTCGAGAACGGAATGCAATGTCTCGATCGAAAGCGCCTGCCCAAACTGTTGCTGAAACGATATGCGAATCTGATCGCAAGTTGTCTGCCCGTCCATCAGGGCCAGAACCCCTAGCGCCGCGTGCGACAGTGTCAGGGCGGCCTCGGAAAACCCCGACGGATCCACCAGTCCGACGCTCATTCCGCCCTTGCCGCGTACCGGAAAAGCCTCTACCGGCCGCAGCCTCGGCTTGTAGGTCGGATCCCAGTTCAAACGACTGCGTGGCTCGGACTTCCCTTCACTTTTTTGCATTCGCGATTCGCCATTGAGAGCGCGATGCGGCCGTCGGCCGAATCAATGTTGCAGATCTTTCTCGAAAATGACGACGTTGTCTGCGCTGGCCGTATCCCATCGGATTCCCACCAGGTCGTAGCCTTCAGTGATGGCCACGTGAAGCATGGGCCGATGCTGATTGTTGCACTCAAAGCGAATCGTCGCGTAACCGTGCTCGCGAGCCCAAGCGTGCTGCGCCTGGATCAGTTGCGTGGCGATGCCCGAACGACGCGACTCCTGTACCACGCCGCACATCCAGCAGAAATAAGTTGTGGGCGTGAGCTCAAATCCAATGATGAATCCGACGTGCTGCTCGCCGGTCATGGCCACCATCGAGCAAACATTATGTCGGCCGAGAAATCGGCGGCGGAAAAACTCAATCGATTGCCGGGGCGTGAACACTTGGTTGTAAAGGTCGGTGACCAGACCCAGCTCACTCGGGCCGACAGGGAATATCTTGGCAGTCGCCATATTAAGAACCTTTCATGACAACCCGGGCACAACCTGCCTTATCTCAGCGTTTCCGAGAGGCGTTACTTGTCTAAACCCGACACCTCCAGTCGCCCACGCCGCCTCGCACGGATGCCATAGCCTCCGTCATATATTCTATACGTTCGGAAGTCGGGGCAAGGAATCGAATGCGCCAAACGAATCGGCAGACCGGTGGATGATTATCTGGCAGGTCGCAGCGATATCCATCGCCGGGACCAGTTGCCGCGATTATCGGGCCAATGCCCAGACGATGCCGGACTATAGCGGGTGCTATCCGTTCACATCGGGGTGCGGATTCCGCAGGACCGCATGACGCACCACGACTTGCGGGCCTCGTAAAGCTGGAAAACGCCGGCGGCCAGGCAAACAACGATGGCAATCGTTCGTATCACCGGCGCTTCAGGCCAGGCAAAAAACCAGAAGGCGACGCCCAACGCGATGGTCAGCACACCGGTAATCGCACGCGCAATCCGCCCGCTCTTCTGAATGTTCGGGGTTAGTCCCATGATCTTGTCCCCCTATTAATCGTCCTATCGCCAATCCCCAACCGCCCGCCGATCGATTGATCCCGGCGTTGCGGCCGCAAGGCGATACCGTTAGTTTCAAGGATATGGCTACTTTGTTCAAGCCGCGCCTGATTACCACTCAGCTTTGGGCCTGTATCGCGTTAGGCGTCCTACTGTCTGGATGCGTCAGCCGGGAAGCGGCCACAGGCGTGGCCCATGCCGATCGGTTGAAACAGGTGTATCCGGAGCTTCAAAGCGGCCGGTTCCTGGTGATCGCCGATTTCGAGGAGCCGACTCAACTAGGCATCGTGGAATTGGTGAACGCCTCCGGGCGGGGCGACCTTTCCCCCCATACCGCGCGCGGGCGCGCCGAAACCGGCGGCGGCGCACTCCTGTTCGCCTCCGGATCCGCGGAAGACACGCTCGTCCTGGCCAATCGACAAGGCTCCGAATGGTACCTGAAGCGCGACTGGCGGGCCTATGACGTGATGCTGATTTCAGTTCAATCTCCCACAGCCGGACTGACGGCCACGGTTAGCATCGCTGGCGGGCAGCGCCTGGCCGCTTCAACAACGTCGCCACTGAAAAGCGGATGGAACACGGTTCGGCTGGACCTAGCGGAACTGGGCGAGCAGGTTCCACTCGATGATGTGCAGGAAATCCGACTGAGCATTTCCGGGCAGAGCAAGCCCGTGACCGTCGTTCTGGATGACTTTCTCCTGACCGGAAGCCGCGAGGAGCTGTTCGGCGACTCAGGCAACACGGCCGGGGCCCTTTATGTCCAGCGGGTCGGAAAAAGATGGAACATTGGCGCGGGCGGCCGCTTTGAAATCACCCTCATGAACGGCCAGATACGAAAATGGTACAACCTGGCCGCCGACCCGCACCGCATCAGAAACCTCGTGGAAGGAACCGCCCTCGGACCGATGCCCATGGCCGTCGATTCGTCGGGGAACTTCGCCGCCCTAACCGCCCCCGGGGCCAATGTGACCGTGCAGCAGCGAATCATCGAGATGAACCCGGTTCGAGCGGTGGTCGAAATGACGTGGCAGACTAGCGCGACCGACGATCCCGTCGCAATTTACCGGTGGAACTATACGATCTATCCGACCGGTCAGGTTTTCGCCCGCGTCGAACTGCTGGCCGCGAAAGATTCTCATTGGTCCGCGCCGCTCGGCGCAGTGGTATCGATCGCATCCGGTCAATCCGACGTAAGGACTCGAGTGGGCAAAGATGAAGTCGCCCATTCAAGCTGGCTTCCCGACGATCACCGCTCAGCGATGGTCCCTATGACGGACGGCCCACGCTCAACCTGCGTTCGGTTCGCGGAGGCCCGCCACGTCGCCGGCCGGTCGAAACTGGTCGCGGTCCCGTTTCCCGGCAGCCCCGGCCAACCGA
>JBGTDB010000155.1:0-5157 GCA_041748515.1 Phycisphaerae bacterium | reverse complement strand
CGTTAAGGGACTTAACCCGACACTTCACAGCACGAGCTGACGACAGCCATGCAGCACCTGTGCTAGTTTCACCCGAAGGCAGCTTACTCCTGTTTCCAGAAGGGCATCCTAGCATGTCAAACCCAGGTGAGGTTCTGCGCGTTGCTTCGAATTAATCCACATGCTCCACCGCTTGTGTGAGCCCCCGTCAATTCCTTTGAGTTTTAGCCTTGCGGCCGTACTCCCCAGGCGGCGCACTTAGCACTTTTGCTTCGGCACGAAGAGCGTCAGAGCTCCTCATACCTAGTGCGCATCGTTTACGGCGTGGACTACCAGGGTATCTAATCCTGTTTGCTCCCCACGCTTTCGCGTCTCAGCGTCAGGACAAGCCCAGTGACCCGCTTTCGCCTCTGGCGTTCCAACCGATATCTACGCATTTCACCGCTCCACCGGTCGTTCCAGTCACCTCTACTTGCCTCAAGAATACCGGTTTGCCGCGCAGTTCCCGAGTTGAGCCCGGGGATTTCACACGGCACCTGGCATTCCGCCTACACGCGCTTTAAGCCCAGTGATTCCGAACAACGCTTGCACCCTCCGTATTACCGCGGCTGCTGGCACGGAGTTAGCCGGTGCTTCCTCTGGGGTTGGTCACTTTCTTCCTAACCCCTGACAGCAGTTTACATCCCGAAGGACTTCTTCCTGCACGCGGCGTCGCTCCGTCAGACTTGCGTCCATTGCGGAATATTCGTTGCTGCAGCCACCCGTAGGTGTCCGGGCCGTGTCTCAGTCCCGATGTGGCGGGCCACGCTCTCACGCCCGCTACCCGTCATTGCCTTGGTAGGCCGTTACCCCACCAACTAGCTGATAGGACATGAACCGATCCTGGACCGTCGGAGCATTTGCCCGCGGGATCATGCGATCCTGCGGGGTCATCGGGTATTACCGGCACTTTCGCTAAAGGGCTTGCGCCCGCCGCTATCCCCGTGTCCAGGGTACGTTATCCATGTATTCCTCACCCGTTCGCCGCTGACATAATCTCGGGTTACCCCTCAACTATGTCCGCTCGACTTGCATGCCTTAGCCACGCCGCCAGCGTTCGTTCTGAGCCAGGATCAAACTCTTCAGTTTGTTTATCGCTTCCTAACGCCCCGACTTGCGCCGGGACGGTCAGAACCAATGCAGAGGCTTAAATCTCGCGTCCGTGAGAATGAAAGCCCGCCGGCTCCTGGTTCGAAACCGGCATTGTGATACGTATCAGCGACCACTCGGCCATTAAGGACGCGGCCGGGTGATCGCCCAACATTCCCACGACGACAAACCTGTTCACTTGTCAAAGAGCCAGACTTCCCCGTTAGGGGGAACGAGGCATCATACGGTCCCCAGTACGCGTGTCAAGCGGCTGAAATCAGTATTTTTTCGGGCCTTTGCTACAGTAAAACTGCATCAGCAACAGCCCCGACGAAATTGTCTCTCAATCGGAAATTACACCGAATGATGCGCCCTTTTTACTTACGTTGGCGTCGACGTAGCGGTTCGGAATTGGCCCAACAAATACAGAAACTGCCTCCTGTCGAGGCTGGGTGAGAGCTCTCGGTGGGGACCGGAACTAACCACAAACCACCAGCTTCTTCTGCGGCTGTTGACCTACGACCGCCGCCATCGCCGGAGCCTTGGCCGTTGGCGCCATGTTTCTGCTGGGGCGGATGTCCGGCAAAGCCCGTACAAGGCGGGATGCGCCTGTCGGACGGATTGTTGTAGGGGCGGCCGGCGGATTGCTGCTGGCGTGCAGCCGACTACAAATCGACTACAACTTGGAGGCCCGGTTGTACAGTCTGCTGGTTCTCGCGGCGACCGCGTCCGAAGGTTGTACGATGGCATCGGCCCCACGCGATGACAATCGCGAGTCGCCCCGAATCGCCGCGCGCGTGGTCACGTTTGCGGAGCGCAGGAGTTCCAACCACCGCGAAACTCGACGATGATGCCCGCATGAACCGGCTACCCGCGTCGCGAGACGGCATGCCCGCCGGCCGCTTCTGGCTGATCCTCGCCGCGTTGCTGATTCTCGCGGCGGGCGTGAGGTTCTACCGGCTCGGGGCCGACGAATACTGGCTGGACGAGCTGCACTCGCTGGCCAACTCCGCCGGGATGCGGGCCGAATTCGAGGCGTTCCCGTACGGAGAACTTTTCACGAATCGTCCGCGGGCGACGGACCTCGACGACGGCTCAAGCCTTGCGGCTGTGTGGCGCGGCATGCGCGACGACACACACCCGCCGCTCTATTTCCTGCTGCTGAACGGGTGGCGAAAGGTGTTCGGCGATTCGGAGGCGGCCACCCGGAGCCTCTCGGCCATTTTCTCGGTCCTGTCCATCGTACCGATAGCACTGCTGTTTCGCCGCATCGGACGACCGGCGGCCGGGCTTTGGGCGGCACTGGTGCTGACCCTGTCCTTTTCGCACATCTACATGGCCCAGCAGAACCGCCAATACAGTCTCGCCCTTTTTCTAATCAGCCTGAGTTACTGGGCTTTTGCTCATGCCTCCGCGCCGACTTCAGCCGGCCGGACTCGTCGAAACGCCCTCGCCTGGGCCAGCTATTCTCTATCAGTCTATCTTTGCCTCCTGACCCATTATTTCACGGCCCTTGCCCTACTGGGGCACGCCATCCATGCGGCGGCGCGACTGCGCGGCTGGAATCTTCGCTGCTGGCTGGCCGCGTCCGTCCTCGCGAGTGCGGGCATGGTCGTCACCTGGGGCGGCGTGTTCATACACCAGACTCAAATGATCGGGCGACAGGCGTGGCTGAACGACGGTCCCCCCGAACATATCGAACGGAGCCTGTATCGACTGGCTGACGCGCCGGTGCGATTGCTGATTCAACAGGAGCCGTTCCGCATCAGCCCGCTGCGCTCTTTAGTCGGCGTATTGATCGTGTCGACCTGCGCCGGGTTGCTTCTGCATCGTCGCCCGCCGGGGACGTTGTTGATGGGCGTCTGGTTCGCCGTGCCCTGCATCGGACTGCTGGCGCTCGACCTGATGTTTGAAAAACAGGCGATGAACCACGTTCGCTACCCGGTCGTCGCGGTCGGCGGCCTGGCGGGTCTGCTGGGACTTGCCATGGGCGAATTTAGGCCCGCATTGCAGGCTGTTTTTGGTCTAACGTTCTGCGCGGCAACGGGCTTGAGCCTGAGTACGCCCACGGCGTCCAACCCGGACGCAAAGCAGGTGGCGGCAATGCTGGAGTCTGAGCTTTCCCCGGACGACCTGGTGGTCTTCGATGCGATCGGCTGGCCGGACTATTGGATCCCGCATTTCTATGCTCCCATCGAGTACTACATGCCGGAATTTACCAACCCCAGACTCTTGCTGAACGAACCGCAATCGGTCACTGAGATGTCATTTGTTGGCACTTTCGAGCGGATTTGGGTGATTTCCCCACGGGTCGATGCGATTCCGAATCCGGCTCCAGATACACATGGTCCGGCGGGCAGATCGGATTACATCTGGCAGATCGGTTGGGTATACGTATTCGTCGCGAAAACCAGCGGCCCGGATTGACACGGCATCGTAGCGGACTTACTTTTTCGTTGCGATCGACGGGCGAATGAACCCAGTTTCCGAGAGGAGAACCCATGAAACGCAGAGAGTTTCTGGCTGCTGCCGCGGCTGCCGCAGCCCTGCCTGGCTGCACCCAGGTCAGTCAGAATGGCATTTCATCGAGAGCGTCGCGCACCGGTCCGGGCTATGCCAGTCCGAAAGACGCTATGAACGCGCCGCCGGAGAAGCTGGTCTACGCGGCCGCGCTGTATACGGGAACGGACATCGACGCCCCGGATTACATGGCCACCGTCGACGTCGATCCATCCTCGCGGAATTACTCGAAGGTCATTCACCGGACGGAGATGCCGATTGCCGGTGACGAACTTCACCATTTCGGCTGGAACGCGTGCAGCAGTTGTCACAGCGACCCCACCAAGTCTCGCCGCTTCATGGTCGTACCGGGCTTGGCCTCGAGCAACATTCATATTCTCGACGCGAAGAATCCGCGACGCCCGCAGTTGATCAAGACGATCCCCGGGACGGAGATCATGATCAAGACCAACCTGAGCGCGCCGCACACGGTGCACTGCCTGGCCGACGGCCAGATGATGATCTCTATGCTGGGCGACGCCCGAAGCAATGGGCCCGGGGGATTCCTGCTTCTGGACGCCGACTTCAACATAGCCGGTGTCTGGGAGAAGGAGCGCATGGGCATGGAGTTCAACTACGATTTCTGGTACCAGCCGCGGCACAACGTGATGGTCAGCAGCGAATGGGCCGCGCCCAGCACCTTCAGCAAGGGATTCAAGCTTGAAGACGTGGAACGAGGCAAGTACGGCCAGAAGATCCATTTCTGGGATTGGACACGGCGCACAATCGTTCAATCGGAGACCATCGGGCCGCGCGGTCTGATCCCGCTGGAAGTTCGCTTTCATCACAACCCCGACAGCACGCACGGATTCGTCGGCGCGGCCCTCAGCAGCAACATGTGGCACTGGGAGAAGAGCGGGATGCGCTGGCGCGTCAATCGCGTCATTCAAGTGGATAGCGTGGAGGTCGAAGGCTGGCCGTTCCCCGTTCCGGGACTGATTACGGACCTGGTTCTTTCGATGGACGATCGGTTCCTTTATTTCTCAAACTGGCTGCACGGGGACATCCGGCAGTATGATGTGTCCGATCCGGAGAATCCAAGACTCACCGGGCAGGTCTGGTGCGGCGGCGTCATCGGACATCCGCCGGACGTCTCCGGTCGACGCTTTACCGGCGGGCCGCAGATGATGCAACTGAGTCTGGACGGCAAGCGACTATACGTCACCAATTCCCTGTACAGCTCCTGGGACAACCAGTTCTATCCCGACATTGCGAAGTACGGGTCGCACATGCTCCAGATCGACTGCAACCCGGTGGACGGCGGCATGAGGATCAACGAAGACTTCTTCGTGGACTTTGGGAAAGAGCCCAAGGGTCCGGCCCGGGCCCACGAAATGAGGTTCCCGGGGGGCGACTGCACTTCAGACATCTGGGTGTAGGCCGGCCCGACGAATGATCAAGGATCTTGCGAGCCCGTAGATTTGAGAGGCAGTCTCGCGACCGAAGGAATTGGCGATCTGGCACTCTGATGATTGAAAAGCGGCGGTCCCC
>JBGTDB010000154.1:0-6871 GCA_041748515.1 Phycisphaerae bacterium | reverse complement strand
GGTAGCTGGCTTCTGGTTCTAACTCCGGCGTATGTCTATACACTTGTAAGTCTGGGCCAGGGATCGACCACGATTCGCGGGGCTTTGGCCGGGCTTCTGAATGGCATTACAGGACTCCTGTCGGCGCTCGACGCTGACCCGATTCTCGTGTTGCTTATCGCATTCGGACTTCTGTTCTGGCCCATCGTGATCCTTTGCATGGCCTTGGGCGGGTTCACCGCGGCGTTTCGCGTGGATCTCCTCGCGGCGACAATTGTCAGGACCGCGGGCCCCTACTTGATCACACTGGTCATCGTTTTCGGCGGTATCGCCGCCGAATACTTTATTCGTGAAGCCATCGCGGCCCGACTCTTCCTTCCCGCAGGCGCGCCAATTGGCGGAATAATCTCCACGGCCGCCATTTACGGGCTGCTCCTCACCGGAGTGAAGCTCTATTTCGACATCGTCGCCCTCCGCGCCATCGGCTTGTACTACCACCATTTCAAACACCGTTTCGCCTGGAGCTGGGAATGACGGCCGCGATGTCGCGGGTGAACGGCCTCGGGCCGTTTCCCTTGTTTCTGTTGAAGTATTAGGGGGCGGCGGAACGCAACTGCTCAAGTTGAATTCTCAAGCGCTTCTCGGTCGGCGGCGCTAGCGGAGGAGACACGGCCAGGAAATCTTCAATCGTTGTGATGGCCTCAGCCAGATGGCCGGTTTCGGCATACGCGGCGGCAAGGGCCTCTTTGGCCCGAATGCTTCGTCCGTCTGCGTCAAGGTCGGCTGAACGGGCGAGAGCGAGCGCCCGGGGACCGTCCCGAAGCTCCAATTGTGGGCAAGTGGCGAGAAACCAGGCTAGCTCAGCTCTAAGGTTTATGTCGGAATCGTCGAGTTCCATGCCCGCATTCAAGGCATGAATGGCTCCGGAGAAATCACCAAGCCGACCGCGGACAACACCGAGGCGAAAGTAAACGTCCGGGCGATGTGGATTGATGCGCAGAATGTGCTCCAGTTCGCGTTGCGATTCGGCGAATCGTACCTGTCCGGCGAGGAACCCGGCGTAGGCGAATCGCCACTGAGGATCGTCAGGCTCCAGTGCAAGTACCTGGTTGTAAACGGCCTCGGCCTCGTCAAGCTTTTGTTGATAAGTCAGCGCCGCGGCAAGTACCACCATCGTAGGGGTGTCAGTCCTCCCAACCACGGCCGCGATATCAATGGCCCGTATCAAATGGCGTTCCGCTGTTTCGAAATCGCCCAGGGCCAATGCCGCCCGGCCGAGTGCGACATGCGCCACTCGATTGCCCGGCAGGCGTTCCAGGGCCATCTGTGCATGATCGCGCGCTTGATCATGCTCGCCCCGCGCGTTCAGCAGCGCCGCAAGGTTGGCGTGGGCCGTGCCGGTGGTCGGAGCGCGCTCAATCACAGTTGTCCAAAGCGTGTACGAGTCCTTCCAGACAAGCGTTTGCTCGCGGGTCAAGCCGGCGAACACGAGAATTATTGCGCCGAATGAAATCGTCGTGGCGATCCGGTAGGGAGGCCTGGCAAGGACGAGGTGCCTTTCTTCGTTGCCTACGGACCTTGGTTGCTCGCCAATGGCTAGACGCCCCTTAGCCCAGAGGCGGGCAAGGGCGCCGCCGACCAGAATGGCCCAGGGCATACTTGCCAGATACGTGTAACGATCGGCTGCGATTTGTGGCCCGCTCTGCGCAAGTCCGAGAACGGGCGAGAGTAGGACGATATAGGAAAGCCACGCGATCCAGACAGATGGGAGCTTCCTGCGCAAGCGCCAGAGAATTATTGTGATTGCAATGACCCCTGCGATTGAAGCAAGGAAGCGAGGTTCCCAGCCGGTGGCCGTGGGATCCTGCTCGTAGAGGGGGATGAGGTTGGCCGGCCAGACCATCTTGCCCAAATAGAACAATATTCCGTAGGCGGCCTGGCCGATTCGAAGTGCGAATGGGTGCTCCCCAAGTGTCCGCATCGCCCCGGCCTGGGACTGCGCGATGGCGCCGATTGCCGCACAAGCCGCGGCAAGTGCGACGTAGGGGAGTTTTTCGAGCATGAGGCGAGGGAGCGGCTCCTTGGGCGGCGCGGACCGGCCGGTGCTCAATCGCCGCAACGGGTAGACATCCAATAGGAAGAGGATAACTGGGAGCGTCATGCCGATGGCCTTGGACAGGAGGCTGGACGCATAGATGGGCAGGGAGGCCAGGATATACCGGCGGAAACGGCCGGGGGAAGCCATTGCGCCACTCAGGTAAAGGAGGATTACCGGCATCAGCAGTGCCCCGCTCAGGACGTCTCGGCGCTCCGTCGCCCACGCCACGGATTCCACGCGAAGCGGATGGACTGCGAACAACAATGTGGCCACAAGAGCTCCGGCAATTATTGCGGCATGAGCAATCTCCGGCAGTGCGGCCCTCAATAGAGACTTTGCAACGAAAAAGAGCCCGATGGACGTGACCAGGTGCAGGGCGATGTTTGTCAGATGGAAACCGACCGGTTCGACGCCTCCCCAAAGCACGTAATCAACCGCATAGCTTAACCAGGTCAGCGGCTGGTAGTGGCCTCCTAGGGTTGTTGTGAACATCCAGCGGAGTTCTTTGGCTCCGAGGCCGCGATAGGCTTCGTTCTGGACGAGCAGGTGATAGTCATCCCAGTCAACCAGGGCATTCGATAGCGCAGGAGCAAAGCACCAAAGGGTCAATCCGCAAATAACCGTCAGAGCAATTATGCCTGAGGCTCGCGGCCTGGAATTACAGGACACTTCGTTCATCTCGAACTTGAGACGTTACCGACCCCAAGAAAAAAATCACCCCCGATTAGATCGGGGGTGATTTTGACTATTCGACACGCAACGAACTAACAGTTAGCTCGGCGGCTCAGTGCTTACGCAGTTTTCATAGGAAGGACGGCCATCGGCCGAAGGACGACTAAGTCGTGTGCCGATGGGCTGGGCGGGCAGAGTATCCTTCTGCCAGTTTTCGCCTCGAACCGTGATGCACTTCATTTCTTCGAATCCGATGTCCGGATTAGCTGGAGGTGTATCTCCTTCCCTAAACGCGGGATAGGTTGAGAGTTTTTCGGTTCGATAATGATTGGCGTATCCATTGCTATCTTCGGTACCCTCTAAATAAATCTTCTGGTACTCCGCGTGAGCGTCGACAAAAGCCCGGTTGTAAGTCCAATCTCGACCGTGCCATCCTGAAAGGGTCTTCGTCGGGCCCGGATCAACGCCTTGGCCGATCCAAAGGCACAGATCAATCTCATTCTTGCTCGACCAAGCCCATCGTCCGATGTTCTCCTCGTAGTACAGTGTTCGAGAAGGCGTCGGGACGCGCGACGTCGGGCGAAGGTATGGCGAATTGCTGCGCATTTCGCCTTCGCCCGAGTTGCCGGTCATGAAAATGTTAGCGGCGTAGCTGTTTCCGAAGTGATCATAAGAGCTTCGGTCAGTGTTTTCGATCCAATCGGCGCAATGTGCGCCTCGCGGAGGCCCATCGTCTCCCGGGCACTTGAATAGCCCAAGCTCAAGCTTGGTGTCGTCGGTTCCTCCGACACGATTAAATGGCGTTCGTTGGAGAGATCCGTAATCGGTCATTCCGCCCGGATACAAAATGGCGTTAAGCGGGCGAGTCGCGGGACCAAAGCCGGCTGCAGTACCGTATTTGCTTCCATGAATGCCGGGAAGGCCGGTAAAGTCCTGTTGGCCGATCCCGCTCTTTCCGCCCCATTCATATGCACCGATGAAGGTGGGATTATTTGTATCTTGTTGATATTGGAGCGGATGAACCGGAATGCCCCATCCCGACGCATCGTCAGCCTCATAAACCCGGCTGCTCGAGGCGATGTTCTTTATGTGAGAGAGGCACGCATTCTGCTTGGCCTGACGCCGAGCGGCCTCTAGCGATGGCAAAAGTATCGCGATAAGCAGCGCGATAATCGCGATGACAACCAGCAGTTCGATAAGCGTAAACGCTCGGCTACGCCGCCACAAACTCTTTAAATTGCTATCCATTATGACCTCCTCTTGTTGGGCTACAAACGCCAAAAACCGAGCGATCCCGCCATACATCGACCGGTGGCCGGTCGAAGCTTGTACCGGAATCCGCCGTGTTTTGTCAAATTGGCCGTGCTCACAAACCCTAACGCCCCGCCGCGGCAAGGCCTCTGGCACGGCTCTACCCTAATAACACCGAAAAAGGCCTGGCGACGGAAAAAAAATCAAGAAATTTCGCTCAGCCTGCGTCATATCATTATATTGGGCGGCCGAAGGCTTATCGGAATGGTCGCCGAAAGCCATTGCGACGCTTGTGAACCAGCAAATGAGCTGCCAACTAAGCGAAGACGAACTTCTGAGCGGGTTGGACCGAGAAGCCCCCGCTATCCGGGAACACATTCTCACATGCGCAGCCTGTCGTACCAAGGCTGAAGAATATCAACGTAGTGTGAATATTTTTTCCAGCGCCGCGGCTCCGCCCGAGCAGCCACTTCCGGAGCGAATTGGTTCCTATCACATCCACAAACGGCTGGGCCATGGTGGCATGGGCGTCGTTTATGAAGCCGAACAGCAAGTTCCGAAGCGCATGGTGGCCATCAAGGTGGTTCGGGGCGGGCACCATGTGGATGAATACCGCGCCCGATTGTTGGAGCGAGAAGCGGAAACCCTGGCAAAGCTTCGGCACCCCGGCATTGCCGCCATTTTTGAGGGTGGCCGGGCTGAAGATGGCCAGCCATTTTTCGCTATGGAGCTCGTTCGAGGCATTCCCCTGAACGAATTTATTCGGTCAACCAATCCGACTCGGCGGGCCCGGCTGGAGTTGTTTCGACGGGTCTGCCACGCCATCAATTATGCCCATCAGCGGGGTGTGATTCATCGCGATCTGAAACCAACCAACGTCCTGATCGATGGCGAGGGAAACCCGAAGATTCTCGATTTCGGCTTGGCGAGAATCACGGATCCAGGCGGAACCATCAAAACCGAGACGCTACAGATCGGCCGTCTTATGGGAACGCTGCCGTACATGAGTCCCGAAGAAGCCCTCGGCAATCCCGATGACATCGACATTCGCACGGATGTTTACTCGCTCGGCGTCGTCCTTTTCGAAATGCTGACCGGTGAATTGCCGCATGCGCTTCGCGGCCGGGGGATCCCCGAGTCCATTCGAATTATATGTGAAGACGCCCCGCGGCGCCCCGGTGCGATTGATCGAACGCTGCGCGGCGACCTTGAGACGATCGCGCTGAAAACACTAGAGAAGAATCCGTCGCGCCGCTACCAGAGTGTCGCCCAGATGTCGGAAGACATAGAGAGATTCCTCAAGAATGAGCCCATACTGGCGCGTCGGGCAAGCGCCCTTTATCACTTGACCAAGTTTGTCTCCCGGCACCGCGTATTTTTCCTCACTGCTTTCGCCATCGGGGTATTGGTTGCGGGCGTGTCGATCTGGGTGAGTAATGAGGCTCGCTACCTCAGGGCCGGCATGGAGACCAACATCAACATGGAGGTCTGGCGGGCGGCGATCAACGAAGAACGGCTGGCCCAGGTGCTGATGGAGCACGGCCGGTATGATGAGGCCGAAGGTGCCTACCGGAGCGCCCTTCTAACCTTGCAGCAGATTGGCCGGGACGACCATGCGGCCAAGGCGATGGTCGGTTTCAGCAAGCTTCTGATCAACCGCCCCGCGGACACAGCGCGTGGCAAGGATCGCGACTATGAACAGGCTCAGGATCTGCTTTGGGACGCTGTTCACATATTTGAAGGGGCCGGCCGGCCATCGGAACTCAACGGCGCCCTTAAACTACTACAGCGCCTTTACGGTCCGGAGCTTTGGGATGCCCCTGAGCCCCTGGCCGCCGTCGAAGGACTCTTAATGGAATTTGAAACGGTTGATCCTGTCCAGCCAATAACCGAGCTTCCGTAATTCAGCCGCGAGAATTGGCCTCGGCGCCTATGCAAGCACGAATCCCTGCGGATCATGAGAGGGCGTTTTGGGTTTCGGGCCGTCAAGCGGTAAACTGCGCGTTGTCGTTATGCGTATTCGAATCATCTGTAGGGGGCGGAATCTTGCCTGCGAATGATATACCGGCCCGGTCCAAGTTGGAGCTTGAAACGGCGGCTCTGCTTGCGCGCCTGCGAGACGGTGGCCCTGAAGGCGTTCGGGCGCTGCATGAAAAATATCGGGAGCCGTTGCTGAGATTCTGTTGGGGCTATCTCGGAAGCGTGGATGAATCCGAGGACGCCGTCCAGGAAATCCTCATCAAGGTCTCTCGTGCGAACCAAATCCCCGATATTTTCCGCCCCTGGCTATACAAGGTCGCCCGGAATCAGTGCCTGAACGTGCTGCGAGAGCGTGCGGCCCGCAAAGACGACCGGACACTTTCGGCGGCGTCCCAGGTATTCGAAGCCCTGACCGGGAACCTGACGCGGATGGCGCGTGATGAAATTCAGGCGAAAGTGATTGCGATGGTCCAATCGCTAAGCGAAGAGCACCGTGAGGTGCTGCGATTGCGATACGTTGAAGATTTATCGCGAGCGGAAATCGCCGAGGTTCTGGAACTCCCCGAAGCCCTGGTCAAGTCGCGCCTGTTCGAGGGCATGAAGAAGCTTCGGGAGTGCGCGGCCGAGCTTGGCGAGATCTGATCGAACGCCGATTTGCCCCGACGCTCAACGGATTTACTCACACATTCCGATGTCCCTTCGAATAATTTTTCAAAAATTTTTTGCGGACGCGCCGCCGGTGTCGGCGACTCGGTGAGCAAGAGCGTGTCGGGCCGGTGGCCTACGCGACTGCGGCTCGAGATAGCGAAAAAAACCCGATTATTGCGCTGGAATCGCCGATTTGCGTCGGCGCCCTTCGATGCTTCTTCAGGAAGGCGAAGCGTCCGAAAC
>JBGTDB010000153.1:0-4852 GCA_041748515.1 Phycisphaerae bacterium | reverse complement strand
CATCGCCGGGCTGGAAGACGTCAAGCAGGACATCCGCCTGAAGATGCTCTACCCCTTCGCTCACGCCGACCTGGCCGCCCAATACGGCATCAGCGTCGGCGGCGGCGTCCTGCTCTACGGCCCGCCGGGCACGGGCAAGACCATGATCGCCAAGGCCATCGCCCACGAGATAGACGCCGTGTTTTTTGTTGTAAGCCCCGCTCAGATGCTCAGTAAATGGGTCGGCGAGGCCGAACAGAACGTCCGCCGGCTATTTGATGCGGCCAAGAGCGAGCCGGTTTCGGTGATTTTTCTCGACGAAATCGAGGCCCTGGTGCCGCGTCGTAAAAGCGACAGCTCGACAGTGATGCAGCGGGTCGTTCCGCAGATTCTCCAGGAGCTTGAAGGGTTTGATCGTAAGGCTGATCGGGCGCTATTATTTGTCGGTGCGACCAACCGGCCGTGGCTGCTGGACGAGGCGATTTTGCGGCCTGGGCGGCTGGACGCGAGAATCTATGTGGGCTTGCCCGACGCACCGGCCCGGTTCAAGCTGCTTGAGATCCATCTGAACCGCCGCCCGCTCGACGTCGACGTGGATCTCGGCGAGCTGTGCGACCGACTCCAGGGCTACAGTGGGGCGGATATCAAGAACATCGCGGAGCGAGCCGCTCAGCGGCCGTTCCTGGAGGCAATCGGAGGACGCGACGTAAGGCCGATCAACCAGGCGGACTTGCTTTCGGTGATCGACCTGACCGCCCCGTCCGTACATCCGTCGGATCTGGTTCGCTTTGAGAGCTTCGCGAGGGAAGGAAAGTGAAGAATCTAGAATGTCGAATCCAGAATGCTGAATGGATAGCGACGGAGATGCTCCAGTTGTTTGGGGGAATTCTGGACGCGGAAGAAATCGTACGGAGCGATTCCATTCGTCATTCTAGATTCGCCATTCCGCATTCTTGAGGTGGTTTATGATCGTCGGAAAATTTGATCCCGCCTCGTTCTTTCAGCGTGTCGAGAACATCGCGCTGCACGTGGCGGCTTCCGAATTGTTCGGGTGGCTGAGTCGAACGCTCGATCTCCCCCCCCAGTGGGCCGCTCTGATCACACGAAAAACCGGCGAGCAGCAGGTTGTCCGCCCCGGCGGCACGCTCGACGGCGACGACGCGGAAGGCGTGATGTTCATCCGCGTTTCGCCTTTCGATATTGTGATCGAAGACTCGGGACTGGCGTCTCAGGACGGATTCACCTGCAACGCCGAAGTCGGCCTGCGCCTCAGCGTCATTCCCGAGCGCAGCGAACTGGCGTCGTTTCTCCGTGCGGTGCTGGGCAGCCGTCGCGTGGCCCAGCACGCCGCTATCCAGACCCTCATGCAGCCCGTCATCGGCGAAACCTTGGACAGGCTCATTCGCCAGCGGTCCGCCGCCGACATCGTCGGGGCACGATCCGGTGACGAGATCGCTGTTGAGATCAGCGAGGCCGTGAAAGCCCCATGCTTCTCGGCCGGGCTTACACTCGAACGACTGCCCACGGTCCGCATCTCCTCGACGGCGTTCCAGGGAGTTCGCGAAGCTCGTGAAAGGGCGGCTGCCTCCCGTGCCGAGCACGAGGCCGCCCATGAGGTTGAAGAAGCCCTGGCCGTCGCGCGAGACAAGCATCTTGAGAAACTTTCAGACCTGCTCTCGCGGCTCAAGAGCCTGGCGACGGCCACGCCGGAAGCGCCGCTGCCGGACCTGATCCGAACGTTTTCGGAAAGCCAGCGCGGCGAAATTTATGAAGCCCTTTTCGCGGCCGAAACGCCCGCCTCGCAGACCCGCTGGATCGTGGTCGCCGCGGGCGATGATCTCCTGTTTTTCGAGCCCGGCCGCGCCGAATCGCCTTCACGTCGGCTGCGCGTTTCCGGCTTGGCCGGGCCGATGCGGTCGATTCAGGTGCATGAGGATGCCGGCCAGGGCCCGGTCTTGCTGCTCGGAGCGGCGACCGGCGTATACCGCTGGCCGATCGACCGGGCCGAACCGGATGCGACCTTTGTGGTTCCAGGATCACCCGGCGTGCGCGGCGGATTCAACGCCGCGGTTATCGTCGGCGATCGGCTCTTCGCCTCGCACTCTGAACTCGGCTTGTGGGAATGGGATCTCAGCGCGCCCGACAATCCGCGCCGATTGTTTGAGTCGATGACCGGCGCCGCGTCCGCCGTGCGCAGCGTGCATGCGCATTCCGGCGACGTCTATGTCGCCATTGACGACCGCGTCATTTGTTTTCATCCAGACGCCGCCGCCGAACAGCCCCTCCATGTTTATACCGGCAGCACCGCAACCATCACCGCTCTGCGTTCGACGGACGACGGATTGTTCGCCGGCAACGCCGACGGCGACGTGCTGCATTGGCTGCGCGGCGATAATTCCGAGCCGCGGCTCTTGCATCGTGGCGTAAAGCGCGCGGTCGAGTCCGTCGGATTGCTAGCTTCGGGCGGTGTGTCGCGGCTCATCTTCACCGACACCACTGCTCGGGTTTACGCGGCCGTCGTGGGCGACAGCTTCAAGTGCGAGTATCGCGCCGGCGGACAGCCCCTTCGCCGTGTCGAAGTCGCTCCGGACCTGCTCGTGGCCACCAACGACCTTCGTGATCGTCTGTTCTGCTGGCACCCCGGAAAACCCAACGAGCCGCACGCGACCCTTCCGATCTCTCGAATCTGTTCTCGAAGCATTCAGGACGTCTGTCTTGTCCCGGCCACACACGCGCCGGACGTAGATTCTTGACGAGAACATTCCGCGCGGCTACGATGTTCGCCGTTGGTTAGGTCACCTCCGATACGTTTCGGCCTGGGAGCACCGCGGATCATGACTTCTTTTTTATGGGCGGCGGGCGGGCTGATGGTCGGCGGCATTGTCGCGTGGCTGATTGCTTCCGCCCGCGCTGCCAGGCACTATCAATCGCGGCTTTCCGAAGCCGAGAATCGGGCGAGTTCGGCCGAGGGCCGAGCGAACATTCTCGACACCAATCTTGCCCGAAGTCAGTCCGATCTCAACGAAATCCGCGGCAAGCTCGAGTCCGAATCCGCGGCGCGGATCAAGGCCGAGATGCAGCTTGCCGAGACCATTCGGCGGCTCGACGAAGAAAAGAAGCTGCTGGATGACGCGAAGAACAAGCTCACCGACGCCTTCAAGGCCCTCGCTGGTGACACCTTGAAAAACAGTACGGCCTCCTTTATCGAGCTGGCCAACAAAACCTTTGAGAAAGTCCTGGCCGAGGCCAAGGGCGATCTCGGGAAACGGGAAGCGGCCATTCAGGGCCTGGTCAACCCTCTTTCGGAATCATTGAAGCAGTTTCAGGAACACGTTCGCACCATTGAAAAAGACCGGCAGACGTCGTACTCCGGCCTGACCGAGCAGGTCAAGCACCTTTCCGCAACGCATCAGGAACTGCAACGGCAGACCGGCCATCTCGCCCGGTCGCTTAGTTCTCCCAAGGGAGTCGGAAACTGGGGCCAGATGGCCCTCCAGCGGGTTATCGAGCTTGCGGGGATGAAGGAACATTGCGATTTTGAGTCGGAGGTTTCGGTCAGCACCGAGGAGGGTCGGCTCCGTCCGGATTTTGTTATACACTTGCCCGGCGATCGGGTTATTGTGATTGACGCTAAGGTAAGCCTCGACGATTTTCATCAGGCAGTATGCGCGGAATCGGAACAACTTCGCAACGAAGCCCTTAAGCGACACGCCCAGAAAATTCGTTCGCACGCCCGACGACTGGGAGAAAAGACCTATTGGAAAGAGTTCTCGCGTTCTCCCGAATACGTGGTGATGTTTGTCCCCGGCGAGTCGCTTTTCGCCGCCGCTGTTGAGACGGACCAGGCACTCTTCGATGACGCTTTCAAGAATGGCGTCATCATGACCTCGCCAACGACGCTAATTGCGCTGCTGCGCGGCGTGGCCTTTGATTGGCGGCAGGAACAGATCGCCCGCAATGCCCAAGAAATCAGCGAGTTAGGGAAGCTGCTCTACGATCGGATGCGAACGCTGGCCGAACACCTCGCCGGAATCGGCAGGGGCTTGTCAACGGCCAACGATTCCTACAACAAGGCCGTCGGCTCGATTGAGTCCCGCGTGCTCCCGGCCGCACGGCGATTCAAGGAGCTCGGCGCTGGCACCGGCGACGACCTGCCCTTGATCCAACCGGTGGAATCCAACCCGCGTCGCTTCAGTGCGATCGAACTATCCGAGCCGGGGGATGCGAACTTAGAGCGGTTGCCCCTTGACGGGCCGCCCGAACGCGATTCGTAAGTGCTCATTTTTCTCCGCTCCCTTGCGGTCGCGGTTCTGATAAGTCAGAGGGGCCGCACGGGCTCAATGCCGCTCGGCTCGTTAGGGGTAGAACCTTCCCATCATGGATAAAATCGCCCCATCATTCGGGGGAAGGGGATGGTTTCGCGGATGTGCTTGAGGCCGCAGAGCCAGGCCACCGTGCGCTCGACGCCGAGGCCGAATCCGCCGTGGGGGACGCTGCCGTAGCGGCGGAGGTCGAGGTACCACTCGTATTCGTGCTGAGGCAGCCCTTCGTGCTGAATGCGGGCGAGGAGGCGGTCGTGGTCTTCCTCGCGGGCCGAGCCGCCGATGATCTCGCCGAACCCTTGGGGGGCGAGCAGGTCGAAATTCTCGACAACGCGGGCGTCGCTACGGTCCTCGCGCATGTAGAAGGCCTTGCAGCCGCGCGGATAGTGGGTGACGAAGACCGGCCGGTCGTGCAGGCGGGAGATGATGGTTTCGTCGGAGCCGCCCAGGTCGCCGCCCCACTCGAAGTTCTTGGCCAGCTCCATGTGGTGCGGGATGTTGCCGACCTGCTCCTGTAGCTCGGAGCGCTCCTCGCGGGCCTCGATCACCTC
>JBGTDB010000152.1:0-2603 GCA_041748515.1 Phycisphaerae bacterium | reverse complement strand
GATTCTTGAGGAGGGTATCACCGAGGCCGGCTCGATGGCTTCGTTCACCGCGGCGGGCACGGCCAACGTAACTCACGGGATCAACACGATTCCTTTCTTCCTGTTCTATTCGATGTTCGGCTTCCAACGGATCGGCGATTCGATCTGGGCGGCGGCCGACGCCCGGTGCCGCGGTTTCCTCATCGGCTGCACGGCCGGTCGGACGACCCTGGCCGGCGAAGGCTTGCAGCATCAGGACGGGCACAGTCACCTCCTGGCCAGCACCGTGCCCAACGTCATGCCCTACGATCCGGCGTTTGCCTACGAACTCGCGGTGATCGTTCGCGACGGCATCCGGCGGATGTATCACGACCGCCAGCCGGTTTTTTATTACCTGACGGTGCAGAACGAAACCTATCCTCAGCCGGCCATGCCCGAGGGCGTCGAGGAAGGGATTCTCAAGGGGCTTTACAAGTTTCGCGCCGCCGACAAGCCGGGAAAAAGGCCGCGGATTCATTTGTTCGGCAGCGGGTCGATACTGCGCGAGGCCCTTTCCGCACAGGAAATTCTTGCCGAGAAATTCGACGTGGCCGCGGACGTCTGGAGCGTGACGAGCTATACGCTGCTTCGTCGCGAGGCCCTGGCCTGCGAGCGGTGGAACCTGCTGAACCCCGGCGCAACGCCGCGGATGCCGTATCTGACGCAGGCGCTCTCCGATGAGTCTTGGCCTGTGGTGGCCACCAGCGACTATCTCAAGGCCTTGCCGGATTCGATTGTCCGCTGGCTTCCGGCCGGACTGTTTCCGCTTGGCACGGACGGCTTTGGGCGAAGCGAGGCTCGTGCCGAGCTGCGAGACTATTTCGAAATCGATGCCCGGTACACGGCCCTCGCGGCGCTGCAACAGCTCTCCCGGATCGAGAAGTTCGATCGATCCAAACTTCCCGCGGCCGCCAAGTCGCTGGGGATCAATCCTGAAAAACCCAACCCCGTCGTTCCACCCAAGTCCGACGCAAGCCGGAAATAGCCGGCGCGAACTGGCGAGTTCTTCCGGCGGACCGATCGACCGAACCAACAATTGACAGAGTTGGATCGGAGATTGTTGGGTGCCAATCGTGCGACCGGCTTTGCGTGCAAGGCGGGGAGATCAACTTGACATTTTGTCAAATTGCAACCGGCTTTTGTCGTTGAAAAAAGGGACGTTAAACGGGTGGTCTCGGAGCGAGTTGAGCCGGGCGGCAGATAACGTACCCTTCCGGACGAACCATGCGCTTCCGCAATCGACTGCTCGTCTATCTCGGCGTCCTCATCACCGTGACCGGTGCCTACGCAAGGCTTCACCACGTTCCAGATTCCGTCTTCGGAGACGGGCCCTGTCCGCAGTGTGAAAATCTTCATCGTGGGTACGGCTGGTAATTGGACCTGCCCGCGACCCATCCCCCGATAGCTTCCAGCGGTCCACGAATTGCGCTGCGATCTGGAGATGCACCCGGCCGGACCCCCTGCGAAGTAATATCGGCCGCCGCCGATGTGTGCGGAATCCGACGTCAACTGAGCAGCTCATGAAACGCTGTTCCAAAGGATGGAATGGTGCTCGGCATGAAGATCACGAAGCGAGGAAATATTACAGTTTAGCATTACAATGGTTTTAGATTCCTATCGCTTCGAGTGGCGTGGCTCAATTATTGGGCTAGAATGTAGTTGGTGAATCGCGCGGGCGATACACTGCAAGCCCCATACGGCCCGGCAGGTGCCATGCCTGCGCGTCAAGCTGTATAAAGCGCGGCCGTTAGTCCGCAGCATGAAGGAGTCCCGACAATGATGACACGATGTGGCAGTGTGATGCTGATGGCGCTTCTAGCGTTTTCAGTTCCGGCTGTTGGACAGAGTCTCGAAGAGATGGAAGGCCGTCGGTCCGGCCCGGCATCGTTTGGACCCTCGTCGGCTCAGGATTCGAGAAGTCCGGCCGCTGCGTTGTTGATGCGCCGCGTCGATCAGGTGGATTGGACTGACCGTACTTTTGAGGACGTACTTCGTTGGCTTCGCGACGAAAGCGATGGGCGCGTGAATGTTGTGGCTCGCTTCAACCATTTGGGCATCGAGGGAATTCAGGAGGATTCGCTGATTAGTCTGCGGCTCAACAACACGACCGTGGCGGAAGTGCTCAATGAAGCGATCGAGTATCTCTCCGATACCGGCGACGTGGGGTACCGGGCCACTGGCAACAAGCTGCTGATTTCAACGCGTTCCGACTTCGAACGGAAGATGTACCTGAGGGTCTATGACGTGACCGACGTTCTGTTCCGCGTTCCGAGTTTCGGTCAGGGCGTTCCGCAAATTGATCTTCAGCAGGTTGGCGGCCAAGGCGGCGGCGGGCAGTCGGTGTTTGGCGGCGCTGGCGGTGGACAGGAGCAGGAAGAGGACGATCAACAGGTTCAACAGGAACTCGAAGAGCGACTTAACGTGCTTCGTCAGCTTATCGAACAGACCATTGCTCCCGAATCGTGGGATCTCACCGGCAGCCCTGGCGCCGGCCAAGCCGCGGGCGTCGGCGCGGGCGGCGGACGCGGACGCATTCGTGTGTTCAACCGATCGCTGTTTATTTTGAACACCATTGAGGTTCACGA
>JBGTDB010000151.1:0-6163 GCA_041748515.1 Phycisphaerae bacterium | reverse complement strand
GTCATCGAGTTATGGCGGCGCGATCCGGCAGTGCCCTCTGGCGGCGGGAACGATGGCGGAAAAGATGAAATCGAACTCCGATATCGCGTCTTCGCCCATTATGACACGATTGAACCGACGGATGATGCCCATGCCGATCTGTTCGACGATCCGTTGGCAGAGCTGCGGCGAATGGCTGCGCGATTGGCCGGGGTCGATGTGCCGGTCGGCGCGGACTGATACGATTTCCAATTCTGTTCGGGCACAGAGAGGGCGAAGCTCGTGCTGAGCACGGGCATCAATCATCTTCGGCGGATTTTGTGCGGCGGCGCGATCGGCCGGCGATTCCCTTTTTGCTGTCGCCCTGCACGAATTCGAGGATTTTTTCGGCGGCGGCGGACCTGGTCGATTGAGCCAATCGATCGACGGCCGCCCGGAACGAGCCGCCCGGGCCGTACAGAATCCGATAGGCGGTTCGGACTTCGTCGATTTCCTCCCGGGTCATGCCCGCGCGACGCATGCCCACGCGGTTCAGGCCGGAGACGTGTCCGTCCACGCCGATCAGGGTGAATGGTGGAATGTCCTGCACGACTCGGGCACAGCCGGCGATCATGACCAGTTCGCCAATGCGGACAAACTGGTGAACGCCGACCGCGCCGCCCAGGGTGGCTCGTTCGGCAACCTGCACGTGCCCGGCCAGCAGGGTGTTGTTGATCAGCGTGACGCGGTCGCCGATGGCGCAGTTGTGGCCGACGTGCGTGCCGCACAAAATGAAACACTCTTCACCGACGACGGTCTGCGACTCGGGCGTTGTGCCGCGGTGGATGGTGACATATTCGCGAAGGACGGTTCCGCGGCCGATGCGACAGTATGTTCGCTGTCCTGAATACTTAACGTCCTGTGGAGCGTGGCCGACGATGACGCCGGGGTGGAGTTCGCAATCGGCGGCGATTTCCGTCCAGCCAGTTACGTAGACGTTTTGATAGAGGCGGCATCCGGGGCCGATGCGCACGTTTTCATCGATCACGCAGTTGGGGCCGATTGTTGCGCCCGGATCAATCTCGGCGCGGGGGTCGATGATGGCGGTGGGGTGAATGGGCATGCTATTTTCCGTCGCGCCTTTCGGGCAAAGGCAACCCAAGAAAGACCATAACCTTCTGAAGATCTTCCCACGTCTTTTTCTTGTCTTCAGGATTGCGCAACAGATAGGCGGGATGATAGGTGGGCATGAGCGGAATGGACTCGCCTTCGTGCTGGACGCCAGAAAAATAGAAGTCGTGAAACCGCCCGCGCAATCGACCGATCGATTCGGCGGTGTTTAAGAGAGTCTTGGACGCGGGTGCTCCGAGCGCCACCATCACCTCCGGGCGGATGATGTTGATCTGCTCGAGGAGGTAAGGGCTGCACGCGAGAATTTCGTCGGCAAGCGGATCGCGATTGCCCGGCGGGCGGCACTTGAGCACGTTGCAGATGAAGACTTCGTCGCGGCCGATGCCCATGGCTTCGATCATCCTGGTCAGAAGCTGGCCGGCCGGGCCAACGAAGGCCAGGCCCTTGCGGTCCTCCTCGAATCCAGGCGCCTCGCCGACAAACACCAGTCGCGCGGCCGGATTGCCTTGGCCGAAGACGGTCTGGGTCCGTCCGGCGGCGAGCCCGCATTTCGTACAGCCTTTAACGTGCGATTCGTTAAGCACGGACAGCCGCTGAGCCTTTTCCGTCGGAGCAGTTTCGCCGGTCCGTTTCGCTCGAACAGGCGTTTCGGCGTGGGTGGGGCGACGGGATTTGTAGGCTTGAACGTTGAGTATTGCTGCCGGCACGGGCACGGAATCGACGCCGAGCAACTGGTCCGAGAGCAATTGCTGGCGAATGGCAGTCCGGATGGCCGTTGCATCATTCATATTGATTCCACGCGGCCGCGGCGTTCTACGGCTGAGGGTAGCCCCAATAGAGTTTAGGGAAATCCCAACGGATCGTCCCACGTGCCGCGTCGTTCCCCATGACGATCGCATCGAGGTCAAAGCCATCCACGCCGCCGGCGAGGTAAAGAAAGTTGGCCTTGCCGCGGTGAAACAAGCCCACGTTTCGCGGCGATCCGGCCGGCGAATTCGGATGGATGTCGAACATGAAAACAGTATACGGCTTCTTGTCAAACGGGGTGGCCAGGAGCGGGTAATCTTTGCAGACGGTCCCTTTGCAGTGGATCGAATCCTGATCCGGGAAATCGGGCATATCCTTGGAAGGATTCTGGGGCGTGCCCATCCCGTCGAGCACCTGGTTCATACCATAGTGAAACTGGTTTTTGCCGGATCCGCTTTTGAATGCGCCGGTGCGGTTCTTTGTTGGGCAGATCCAGACGTGCATGTCGGGATGGTCCTTGATCGATACGTTGGCTCCTTCGAGCTCGGCGTAGGCAGGCAGACCAAGGTACGGCGGCAGGGCGTTGAACCAGTTGTTGGTCTTGGCGAAAACATTGGGCAACATGCTGCCTTCTTCGGGGAGGTAGTCGTTCCAATCGTTTCGATAAAGCTGAACGGCCACGCCGAACTGGCGCAGATTCCCGCGGCAGACGGCGTTTCGGACCTGTTCACGGGCCGCGCCTACGCTGGGGATCAACATCGACAGGAGAAAGGCAATAATGGAGATGACGATTAGAACCTCAACCAGCGAAACAGCGGCCGCGCGGCAATGCGCGGTCAGTGATTTTCCGCACCTGCAAGCGCTTGGCCTCGGGTAGGGTCGGGATCGCGGCTTCATGTCGTCGCTCCGTATCAAAGTCGCCGTATGAAAACCAACCGAATTGACGAACGCAGCGTTCGGGCCGCGAAAGGGCAATCTTTTCCAAATGGCTCGGCAGGAGCCACGTTTTACCGTCGTCGCTCGGGCGGAGGCTTCGCCCTTCCGAACTAGCCGGGGGGCCTTACCGGAGCGAGAAGCTGGCTGCCCTGTCGAAAGGCAGGTCTCAACTCCACGGATCTGCAAACGGCGTCAAACAGATGGTAAGTGTTTTCGTCCATGCTCCCGCCTTCAAGGCGAAGCGAAACGGCGTAGGCCCAACCGTTATCCAGAACGAGCGCGCGTACAATCATGGGTGTTGACAAATCGACTGATTCGACGGCTTCCCGGCCGCCTAGTGGCTGGACCGAACGGGCGGGCGACTGGCCGAATAATGCTCGAAGCCCAAGAACATCGCCGCCGTCGAGGATTCTTTCGCCGATATTTCTGGCCGATTTGCCCCCGCGGGCGTCCATACGCCACGCGGCGAGTTCGATCGCTTCAACCTCCGAGGGCTTGTGCCGAAAACGGTAGACGACGGCGTCTGACCTTGTTTCGTGCGGTTCGGCGTCGAACCCGATCGGGATACGAAAAGTAATGTCCCAGCCCGGCGGGTGGATGGCTTCGGTGAATTCTCCGGCTGTCCGTACGTTGGCAAGTCCCAAGGCCAACACAATTGTCAAAAGGAGCAGAAATGCGGCGGCGAGCGGTCCGCGATAGGGCAGGCTCGGCCGTGACGCTGAATAGGCTTCCAGGACCATTGGGGGACATCGTACCACATGCCGGATGGAGTCCAACAGCCGTTATTGACGGACCTTAACCGTTCCCCTACATTTCGTGGGGAAGCGCTTGGCGCCACGTGCATGTCGAAAGGTCCGCGTTTCGTGCGGCAGCCGTAAAGGCCGGCGCGGCGGGCTCGGGCACGTTAGTCTGAGAAGCCCCAACACGAGTATTCAGGTTAATCATGCGCTAATCGCCGATCCGGCGCTTCGGCCGCGGAGGTTGTGAAAACGTGGAAATTCGGCTAACCGGGCGTCATGTCGAGCTAACTGATGAGCTTCGATCGTTTATCAATGAGAAGGTGGGGAAGCTGGAGCGCTTTTACGACCGGATTCACGAGGTCGAAGTTATTGTAAGCGACGAGTCCGAGCAGGTCGAAATCGAGATTATAGTTCGGGCCGGACATAAGCAGACCTTCATTGCAAAGGAAACGGGGCCTGAAGCGCCAGGGCTGGTCGACGTTATTGTGGACAAGCTCGAGCGGCAGATAAAAAAATACAAGGAAAAGAACCGCAACCATAAGGGCGGAACCCCGGCCGATGGTCGCGAACTATAGGGAGCGCGCCTCATTCGCCTCAACGCCGAGTGGATTCAACGGCGCGTCAGGGTACCGCCGAGCCGGGGACGGATTGTTGAAATAGAAAAGTGAGGCCAGTATTTCGTGCCCATTAAGTTGTCGGAGTTGATTTTTGTGGACGCACTTGTGCCGGAGCTTCAGGCGACGGACCGAAAAGGCGTCATTCGTGAATTGGTTCAAGCCCTGGCCGACAACGGACAGATTCCGGCCGATCATGCGGAAACGGTGGCCAAGGCGGTCATCGCCCGCGAGAACCAGGGAAGCACCGGTTTTGGGAAAGGCGTCGCGGTGCCACACGTTAAACACGACAGCCTGACCAAGATGACCGCGACGATCGGACGGTCGAGTCATGGGGTCGATTTCGCGGCCCTTGATCGAGCCCCTGTCTACACCATATTCATGCTCTTGAGCCCATCGAGTCGGCCGGAAGAACATCTGGCGGCCATGGAGAGAATCTTCCGTTATCTTCAGCGCGACAATTTCCGAAGATTTCTGCGCCAGGCGGACTCGCGTGAGGCCATGCTCGAGCTGATCCGTGAGGCCGACGAGAGCCAAGGCGATTAGCAACGGGCGAATGTTTCGGGCGAGATTCGATTCATCGCGATGGAAAGGCGGACCCGACGGTGTCGGATGGGAATGCTCAAGCGGTGCGCGAAGTGAAGGTGGGAATCAGGGAGGGTTTGCACGCACGGCCGGTGATGCGATTTGTTGACCTGGCCTCGAAATACCGGGCGACCATCCTGGTGGCGAACATTTCCGGCCGCGGCGAGCCGGTGGATGGAAAAAGCGCGATGCAGATGATGCTTCTTGAAGCCATTCAGGGGAGCATTCTTCGCATCGAGGCCCGCGGCGAAGATGCCGATTTTGCTGTTTCGGCCCTCGCGGCACTGATTGAGTCCGGCTTTCCGGCAAGCCCACCGCCCCGCGGCAATGCCCCACAGGCGCGACCAGCAGGTGAGCCGTAATCGACGAAGTCGGCGCGACGTCGATTCGCCGCGAAGCGGCTCATAGCGACTGGCGCTCGCGCCGTCCCGCAAATCGGGCACATCCGCGCCGAAGCATTCCGCCGGCGGCAATTGCATAATTTGAGTAACGGGATCATCGCATACGACTTATGGAAATCCTTCGTGGAATATCGGTCGCGCCTGGAGTGGCCATCGGTGAAGTCGTCGTGCTAGAGGCCGAGGACTTCAGGATACCATTTCGCAGCGTGCAGAAGGCACAGGTGCCGGAGGAACTTGAGCGCCTGCGAAACGCATTTGCGTTGTCGATCGATGAGGTGGGAAAACAGGCCCACTGGCTTCATGCCCACCTGGGCAAGGACGCGGCCAACGTGTTCGAGTGGCACATCGGCGTATTGAAAGACGAAGGATTGAGAAGCTCGATTGAGAAGATGGTTTCCGAGCAGCGGGCCTCCGCGGCGTACGCGGCCAGCACCATCATGCGGAAGTACCAGCGCCGATTCATGCAGATGAAGGATCCGCTTTTGGTAGAGCGAATCCGCGACGTACAGGACATCGAGCGTCGGCTTCTGCGTAACATTCTTGGCGAGGGGCGTGAGGACCTTGCGCACCTGTCCAAGCCGGCGATCCTGATTGCGCACGACCTGACTCCGACGCAGACCGCGCAGCTTGCCGAGACCAAGATTATCGGTGTCGCTCTCGATGCGGGGGCGGCGACCTCGCACACGGCCATCTTGCTTCGTTCGTGGGGAAAGCCCGGCGTCATCGGATTGAATGACATTGCCACGCGAGTCAGCGGCGGCGACGTCGTGATCATTGACGGGACCAATCAGTTGGTCATCGTTAACCCGACGGACGCCACGATTGAAGAGTATCGCGGTCGGGAGCGAGCCTATTTTCGGCTTTCTGATGAGCTTGCCGAATTGCGGGACCTGCCCGCAGTGACGCGCGACGGCAATCGAATCCAGCTTTTGGCCAACATCGAGTTTCCCAACGAGGCGGGCATCGGCCGCAAGAAAGGCGGCGACGGCGTCGGACTGTATCGGACGGAGTTTCTTTTTCTGCGTCCGGAGGGGGCACCCGGCGAGGAAGA
>JBGTDB010000150.1:0-5289 GCA_041748515.1 Phycisphaerae bacterium | reverse complement strand
GCGACCGCCGGGGCCTTGCACGAAGGCAGATTCTCCGAAGGCTCAAGATACGGAAAGTGATCCCAGTTCGGGGTCCAGCTCATCAAAGTGCCCGTTACGTGAAGGAAACGCACTTTTCATGGACAGTCGCATAGGGTGACGTATTATTAGCGTACCTAACTAACGGTGGAGCGGCGATGCTCGAATACGACTTTGAAGAAAGTGTGGCATATTGGGTTGTGATGACCGCCCATGCGTTCGAGCGCGCCCTCAATGAGGAACTCGCCCCCCTTGGGATCACGTATCGCCAGTGGCAGGTTCTGGGTTGGTTGGCGTTTTCGGGCGAGCTTTCCCAGATCGAGTTGGCCGAACGGATGCGCATTGAGCCGCCGACCCTCGTGGGTATTCTCGACCGGATGGAGCGGGCGGAATGGATCCGGCGGAGGTCCTGCCCGAGCGACCGGCGGCGCAAACTGATCTCGCCGGCGCCCAACGCCGAGCCTGTCTGGTCAAAGGTCGTGGCCTGTGCGAAACGCCTAAGGGCCGAGGCTGTGGTGGGAATCGAGCCGGGCGAACTCGAAAAACTGAAGACCGTACTCGAAACCATCCGCACCAATCTCCAATCCAGTGAATTACACCGGCAAAGCCGTTATAAATCGGGCGATGCCCGCCGCACCCCTGAGGATTCGGACTTTGCAGAAGCCACTGTGCCAACAAACTAAACGATCCGCAATTTCGGTATTGAGCGGGCGGGTAGCGCCCGAATTATGCCGGCTGGGACCACGACATTGCCTTATGTTCTTTCTTGTCCTGATGGCCGTGATAGGCGGCGTACACGCCGCTGCCCAACCCGGGGGGCAGTCAAAGCCAGGCGCAAACGGATCGGGCCCGCCGGCGAATGTTGTGGTGTTGCCAGTGATCGAGCGGGAGATCGTCTCTGAGAAGCGGCTCGTCGGAACAATCCATCCGCGGAGGGTGAGCGTTGTGGGAAGCGCCGTTGACGGGCGCGTGGTCGAGGTGGCGGTTGAGGAGGGCGATGCGGTTCGCGTGGGACAGCCTTTGGTACTGCTTCGCACGCGGACCATCGACGCGGAAGTGGCCTCGGCCCGGGCGGAATTGGCGATTCAAGAGCACGAGCTGGCCGAACTGGAAAACGGTTCGCGACCGGAAGAAATCGCTCAGGCCCATGCCGTCATGCTGGCCAACCGAGCCCGCATGGAATACGCAAAAAAAGACCTGAATCGCATTCAGCGCCTGTACCAGCAGGCGACGGCCGCAACCGACGAGATGGATCGGGCGCTCTCCGCGGCCGCGACGACCGAGCAGGAGCACCTAGAATCCCAGGCGGCGTATGAGCTGGCCGTCGCCGGGCCGCGCCGGGAGCGCATCGCCCAAGCGCGAGCCCGCATGGATCGGCAACAAAACGAAGTCGAGCGGCTCGAGGACATTCGCACAAAGTATACGATGGTCGCGCCGTTCGACGGTTATGTGACGGCCAAGCGCACCGAAGTCGGGGAGTGGGTGGACAAGGGTCAGGTGGTCGCGGAAGTCATTGAATTGAAACAGGTTGACGTTGAGGCCATGGTTCCCGAAAACGACGTACACAAGATTCGACCGGGGATGGAGGCCAAGGTCATCGCTCCTTCACTGGCCAACCAGGTTTTTTCCGGCACGGTGGTGATCATTGTGCCACAGGCTGACGCGCGTTCTCGAACGTTTCGTGTAAAGGTTCGGGTAAACAACTCCGAGTCGTCGGGCCGGCCTGTGCTGAAAGGTGGGCTGTTCGCCGATGTGTTGTTGCCCGTGGGCGAGCCTCAGAAGGTCATGCTCGTGCCCAAGGATGCGATTGTTCTCGGCGGCCCATCGCCCGCGGTGGTTGTTTTTGAGCCGGATATGCCGGGAGGCGACGAAGGAAAGGTTCGACCGGTCAACATCGAGTTGGGCGTCTCCGAAGAGGAAAGGGTGGCCGTGAGGGGCGAACTATCGCCCGGCGATCTGGTTGTCGTGCGTGGCAATGAGCGTCTTTTCCCCGACCAGCGAGTTCGGGTCGGCCTTCCGCTCGCTGAACAGAATCGCCAACGTCTGGGAGAGGAGCAGGTTCCCTAATAGGTCGGGGGTGCCTTTTCGAACGCCGCGGCGCCAGGGCGGCCCCCGGGCCGACACGTCGGCGACGGTCAACCTGAACTGTTGATTCGATCATGAATCTCATCCAGGCCTTCATTCAGAACCCGGTAAAGATCGCCGTCGGCGTGCTGATCGTCGTGCTGTTCGGAACAATTGCGCTGCTGCGCATGCCGATGCAGCTTACGCCCGAAGTGCAGATCCCGACGATCACGATCGAGACCCGCTGGCCGGGGGCCAGCCCGCAGGAAATTGAGCGCGAGATCGTTCAGGAGCAGGAGGCCCAGCTCAAAGCCGTCGAGGGTGTGGTCAAAATGTCGTCCCAGAGCAGTGACTCGGTGGGAAGCATCACCCTCGAATTCCTGGTGGGGACGGACATCAAGGAGGCTGTGCTCAGCGTCAACACCCGCTTGCAGCAGGTTCGCCAGTACCCGGTGGACGCCCGCGAGCCGGTCATCAGTACGGCCAATTCCAACGACCGGCCGATCGCCTGGTTCAATCTGAGCCAGAAGAACCCCACGGATGAGGAACTGGCTGAGTTCCAAGCGGCGCATCCATCGCTGCGGGCGAAGATCCAGCGCATCCGCGAGACGGAGAATCCGGGACTGGCTCGCTATCGACTGAGGGAACTGGCTGAGGCCGAGCCCGAGGCGACGTCGCTGGTTCCCGAGGTCATCGACGTCAGCGAGCTGCGTAAGTTCACCGAGGACGTTATTCAGGCCCGCTTCGAGCGGGTCGAGGGCGTGTCCAAATCCAACGTCTTCGGCGGCCGGGAAATCGAGATGCAGGTGCTGGTCGATCCGCGAAAGCTGGCAGCGCGGAAACTGACGATCAACGACGTGCTGGCCGCGCTCCGCGGGCAGAACGTGGACACGTCCGGCGGCGACTTCTGGGAAGGTAAGCGCCGATACATCGTTCGCACGCTGGGCCGGTTTAAGAGCCCTGAGGAGGTCGAATCGGTCATCATCGCCCGACGAGACGGTGCGGCCGTCTACGTTCGCGACGTGGGCGAAGCCCGATTTGGGTTCAAGAAGCCCACCGGCATGGTTCGGCGCTACGGCAGCTCGAACATCGCGGTGAATTGCGTCCGGCAGGGCGGGGCCAACGTGCTCGATGTCATGGATGGACTTCGGGACGCCACCGACGAATTGAATGCCGGCATTCTGCGGCAGCGCGGCCTGCGACTGACGCAGGTTTACGACGAAACCGAATACATCCTCTCGGCCGTCGATCTCGTTCGACAGAATCTGTACGTCGGCGGCCTGCTGACGGTCATCACACTCTTGCTCTTTCTGCGCAGCGGCCGATCGACTCTGGTGATCGGCCTGGCGATTCCGACCAGTATCCTCGGTGCGTTCATCACTCTGGGATTGCTGGGCCGGTCGTTGAACGTGGTGAGTCTGGCGGGGCTTGCGTTCGCGGTGGGGATGCTGGTGGATAATGCGGTCGTCGTGTTGGAAAACATCTACCGGCATTACCAGGCCGGTCGCGGTCGGGTGGAAGCATCGGTCATCGGCACGAAGGAGGTGTGGGGGGCCATTCTGGCCTCCACGCTGACGACGCTGGCGGTGTTCATACCGGTGCTGTTTGTCGCCGAGGAGGCGGGGCAACTGTTCCGCGACATAGCTTTGGCGATCAGTGCGGGCATCGGGCTATCGCTGATCGTGTCAATTTCGGTCATCCCGACGGCGACCGCCAAGATTCTGGCTCGGCAGGATCACGAGCGGTGCTGGCAGAGCCGGAGTGCTCGCCGCAAATCGGGGCGTTCTGTTTCGACGGCGGTTCGAGGATTTTTTGAGCGGGCCGTGCTGAATCCGACATCGGCATTGGGCCGCGGGTTCGTCGAGCGGGTCGCCGGGCTCAACCTCTGGCTTCAGCGGAGTGTCTTTCTTCGATTGGCGACTGTGGCGGTGATGGTATTAGGCTCGATCGGCCTCAGCTACGTTTTGCTGCCGGCCGTGGAGTATTTGCCTTCGGGCAATCGCAACCTGGTGTTCGGCATTTTGCTTCCGCCGGCGGGATACAACATCGAAGAACTGACCGCGATCGGGCAGAAGCTGGAAGATCGGCTGAAGCCTTACTGGGACATCGAGGCCGATGGAACGTTGCTCGAGCACCCGGGGGCGGCGGCGATCGGAGACTTTTTCTATGTCGCATCCGATCGGCGAATTTTCATGGGTGTTCGTGCGGTGGACGCGATGCGGGCCGGCGAGCTGGTGCCATTGCTGCGAAGTGCGGCGATGGGCATTCCGGGGACGTTCGCGGTAATCAATCAATCGAGCCTGTTTGAACAGGGGCTTGGGGCGGGCCGCACGATCGACATCGAAATTACCGGCCCGGACCTGACGCGACTGGTCGAGCTTGGCGGACGGATTCTGGGACAGGTGGGGGAGATGATTCCCGATGCGCAGGCTCGACCCAATCCGAGTCTGGACCTTTCCAACCCCGAAGTTCACGTGCTGATCAAGTGGGAACAGGCGGCGGATATGGGGGTGAACGCGGCCGATTTGGGATATGCAGTTAACGCCCTCGTCGATGGGGCCTATGCCGGCGATTATTTCATCGGCGAAGACAAGATCGACCTGACCATCATGGGGCAATACCAGTTCGCGGCCCGCACTCAGGATCTTGAAACGCTTCCGATCAGCACGCCCTCCGGCGACCTTGTGCCGCTTTCGGCCGTGGCCAATGTCGAGCTGCGCAGCGGGCCGGAACAGATTAACCATCGCGAGAGGCAGCGGGCGATCACCATCCAGGTTACGCCGCCGATCACCATGCCGCTGGAAGCGGCGATGGACAGGATCACGGAGGGAATTGTCGAGCCGCTCATCGCCGGGGGAGAGTTGGGAACGGCCTATCGCGTCGATCTGGCGGGCACGGCCGACAAGCTGCGGGCGACGTGGCGGGCATTGCGGTTTAACGTGATTCTCGCGCTGATGATTACCTACCTGCTGATGGCGGCGTTGTTCGAGTCGTGGCTCTATCCGCTGGTTATCATTCTCAGCGTGCCGCTTGGCGCGGTGGGGGCGTTCGCGGGGCTGGCCCTGCTCAACGTCTTTGTGTTTCAGCCGCTGGACGTGCTGACCATGCTGGGGTTTGTGATCCTGATCGGAACGGTGGTCAACAACCCCATCCTGATAGTCCACCAGGCGCTCAACCATATTCGAGAGGGCATGAGCCAGCGGCAGG
>JBGTDB010000149.1:0-5882 GCA_041748515.1 Phycisphaerae bacterium | reverse complement strand
GTGTAAACCGTTTCGCCGCGCACGGCCGTCTGGGCGAGCGCGGGCGTCGATGCCGACGCCGTCGCGATAACCAGTAAGACAGGCACAATGCCGCCAACCCACGAAGCCACGAAGTCTCGAGCGGATGAGAGACTGCACACCACCCCATTGTTTCGCTTAGACCCTTGCCCAGTAACCCACCTCCCTTCAAGGGAGAGGGATTGGGGTGAGGGTCTTCGGGACAGGCTTTTAATCGACGGATCGCAAATGGCTCGATTATTCATCATTGGATTCTACACCACCGGCTATATCGTTTTCTTTCATTGACTTGCCGAACCGGCTTGCCTTAGGACCTCTGCTGAACCGTTGCAAACATTCGGCATTCTATAGTCGCCATTCTTCATTCGCGGCCGCGTCAGTGCCCTTCCGCATCATGAACGCAGCACATGTAAGGCTCCTGCTCCTCGCCCGCCCCATAACCGCCGACTGCCGACAAGTAATCGGCCGGAATGCTTCGGTCGAACACCTTGACTCCCTCGACCCAGGTCTGCTCGATCTTCGTGTAAACGCTGAGCGGATCGCCGCTGAGGACGATGAAATCGGCATCCTTGCCCGGTTCGAGTGAACCGGTCCGATCGCCCAGATCGAGCATCTCAGCCCCGGCCAACGTCAAAGCCTTGAGTGCCCCTTCGCGCGACATTCCCGCCCGTACGCCCAGCGCCGCCATTCGGAAAAAAATTCGAGAATCGGTGATCCAGTCGTCGGTGTGAAACGCAACCTTCACCCCGGCCCGTTCAAGTACGCCGCCGGTCTCGAAGACAAGATGTTCGGCCTCGAGCTTTCCGCCGGGACTGTCAACAAGAATGACCGAGCACGGGGCGTTGGCCGCGGCAATCTCATCCGCCACGCGCCAGCCTTCGCTGACGTGGTGCAGCACCACGCGGAAGTCGAATTCCTTGGCCAGCCGAAGTACGGTGATGATGTCGTCGTGGCGATGCGTGTGGTGATGCACGATGCGCTTGCCTTCGAGAACTTCAATCAGCGATTCGAGCCCGATGTCCCGATCGGGCATTTTCTTGGCGTCGTCGCCGGCCTTGGCGATTTTGTCGCGGTATTCCTGGGCCTTGATATATCGCTCACGAACCAGCGCCGCCGATTTTCCCCGTGTCCCGGGAAACGGCTTGTCGCGCATCGAGTTCGTGCCGTTGGCCATTTTAAGCCCGCCCATGATCCAGCCGCTCTCGTTGCGGATGAACATGTCATCCATCGTCGCGGCCGGTCGGAGCTTGACGTAGACGGTCTGACCGCTGAGCAGATGGCCCGATCCGGGCATGATGTTCAGCGTGGTAAGCCCGCCGGCGACGGCCCGCCGAAAGCCCGCATCGCGCACGTTCAGCGAATCGAAAATGCGCACGTCGGGTTGAATCGGCGCCGAAGAGTCCGCCCCACCGATGCCCCCAAGGTGACTGTGCGTGCAGACCAGTCCGGGCATGATGACTTTGCCCGAGACGTCAACGCGCTCCGCGCCGTCCAGGGCCGCCTCGGCCGCTGCGGTCCCCACAGCCGTGATCTTTCCTCCCGAAACGACCAACACGCCACGGTCGATCGGTTCGCCGACGATGGGAATGATTTTTGCGCCGACAAAGGCGATGGGGTTTTCCTGGCCCGACGCGGCGACCACTGGCAGTATCACGGCCATGATCGCCGAAACGACTTGAAGTTGATTCAATTCTTTCCACCTCCGACAGCGCGGAATCAAAAGGAAGCCTGGTTCAGCCGCTGTAATCTCACGAACGCAACTGGCCCGGACTTCGGACCCATGAATCTCTCCATAGTAAGGAAATTCGCGAGTTCCGCCACACTCACTGCATGGGGCGGTTTCAGCATGAGTTCCATCGTATGGCTGGTGGAACGACAGCGCCCAAAGCCGATGGCCCCCACGGTGCATCTGAAAACTGTCGTTAAGGCCGCTGAGGTGCGTAAAACGCTTGCCAGATGGCTTCGGCGAAGAGTTGGTGAGCTAAGGCGTTTGGGTGGGCGTCGAGGCGGTTTACGACCAGGCCGTCCGGCGAATGATCGGCGAGGATCGGGGCCAGGTCTTTCACCGGGACCTGATTGGCCTGAAAAAACTTGGACAGGTTGCCGTGCAGGGCTCTTGTATTGAACTTCTCGCCCGAAGTACGAATGAAAGGGAGCAGTACGACCCGAAGGGTTGCGCCGTGGTCCTTGCAGATTCGGATAATGGTTCCTAGCTGTTGTTGATGCTCTCGCCAGATTCCTTCGTCGGCGAAGCCCTCGGCCAGCCAGTCGTGATAGTGTCGCACCGTCGGCCGCCTTGGCACGACAATCCTGCGATAAAGCTGGTCGAGCAGCGGAGAGCGATCCAGATCGAAAAACGCCGGCTCCGGGGGCTTGATGGGGTTGAATTCTTCTGACCGGGGCAATAGCCTCTCGATATCGTTGGGTACATAGCAGAGAACGACTTCGTCAACGCCGAAATCGCGAATTAGCCGCTCGATCGGTTCGATCTGCTCCGGCGTGCCCCAGCCCGGCTTGGCCGCGTTCATGACCTGAACGCGCGACTTACTCCCGTCGATCATGTTGAATTTGGACTGAATCCGGTCAGTGAAGCGATCCTCAGGATTCTGGACGCCCCAGCCGTAAGCAAACGAATCGCCCACAAACGCGATGCGACGCACCCCGGCGGGCTTCTCGATCGTCCACTCGGCATCGCGGAAACCCAGCGCGTTTAGTCGCGTGTGCAGGGCAAACCACCGGCGCGCGGGAAGCGACATCCCGAATGAATCCGTCGAGACGGCCATAAAACGATAGTAGCTCTCACCGATCAGGGCCATCGCGCCGAGCAAGCTCAAAAAGACCAAAGCGTTGCCGACCATCAGGCCTGAACGCGGCTTTTTGTCTTTCGGAAAGAAGCGAAAGAAACACCAGGTGTGAACGACCAATGAAAGGAACAGAATCCACCAGAGGACGTAGTCGAGAAGATAGCCGAATGCGCCGCTGCTCCACATCAGTATCACCGCGGCCCTCCGGTGCCGCCGGGCACCGCCGGGCTTTGTCCGCCGATGCGATCGAGCGACAGGTCAATCGCAACGGCCGAATGGGTCAATGCGCCGACGGATATGCGATCCACGCCGGTTTCCGCGACGGCCCTTACGGTTGCGAGCGTGACCCCGCCCGACGCCTCAAACGCGATTTTCCCGGCCAAACCCAATGCCTCGCGAAGCGCGACCGCCCGACGAAGTTCATCGATCGAGAAGTTGTCCAGCAGGATTGAATCGATCCCGACGACCGAAAGCAACGGATCGAGCTGTTCTAGCGACGCGCATTCCACCTGAATGAAATCAGGGCGGTGATTGCCGGACAGGCGATTGAGCATTTCGAAGACCGCGAAGGCCATTCGTTCAGCTGGAACACCGGCCAGGTGATTGTCCTTGATGAGCACGGCGTCGAACAGTCCCGTTCGATGATTGTGTCCGCCGCCGCACCGCACGGCATATTTTTCGAGGAGCCGCCATCCGGGCGTGGTTTTCCGCGTGTCGTAGATTTTTGCGTCCGCTTGGGCCACGGCCTCTACAAACGCCCGAGTGATCGTGGCGACGCCGGACATCCGTTGAAGAAAATTCAGCAGAACGCGCTCGGCCGAAAGCACTGCGCCAAGCGGGCCATTGATCTCGGCCAACTTTGTCGGGGTTCTGCTCCAACTCGATCCGTCCGCGACGCTGCCGGCCCACTTGATGACAATGTTGGCGTTGTATAAACGGAGGATTGCCGGGGCGATATCGCAACCGGCCAGAACGCCGGGTTGCTTGGCCACCAGCTCGAAATGGGACCATTCATCCGGGTTTGGAAGCAGGCTTGCGGTCAAGTCTCCCTGGCCGAGGTCCTCGCGCACGGCCAGCGAAATCAACTCGGCCACCTGCGGATCGTCGGAAAGGCCCATGCGGCCATTGTCAGCCGGTCCGGCGAATGCGGCAAGCGATGGTGCGGTGGATCGACTCCCTCGAAAGTTCGGTTTCCGCGCCGTGTATCAGCCGTTGTCAGACGCCTGTACGGACCGGGTATTGAAATGAACGGCGGCGGATCGAATGCGTCCGCGAATCCTGGCCCGCAGTGAAGCGGCCTTAGGACGATTGCCTTTCGCGACGGGAGAATCGGGCACATACTGCGAACGGCATTGCCGGCAGAATCGCGGCAGGAGCCGTTCGACCAGGCGCACAACAACCGGGTACCCGCAGTGCGGGCAATGCGTATACAAAGGCGCCACGTCCGAATCCCCCATATTCCCGGCGTGTCGGCCGGGAGCGGTTCCCAATTCCGTTGCGACCACCGACTCCGCCATCGGAACGAACTTTGCCCGGGCCACCCCTGACCCGAACTCGATTCCGATGACCTGTCAGCGCCGCCGCGCGGCCTCATTTGGCCGTGCGCTATTTCTTCATCATTTCCCGCGTCAACATTCGACGGCCTGTACCGTCAGCGTCATAAACTGCTTCCAGCCGTTTCAATCCCGCCCGTGATGGCGCCCCCTGCACGAAGCGCCGTTCTGCCGAAATCGTCAGCGACTCCACCAGCCCGACGATCTGCGAGAGCAGCAGAACCCCGTCCTGCGTGCCGATCGGCATGATGTCGCCCGACAGCGGAGCCTCCATGAATTCCTGGTCGGTGAAGAGGACGTTGGCCAGCGAGCGATCGTCCATCAAATCGTCGTCGTCGTCCGTGTGGTTCAGACCAAGAAGATGCCCGGCCTCGTGCGACCCGACGTTCCCCATGGCCACGGCGACCTGTTGTGCCGACGGCGTTCCGACAAAAATGTCGGGCGAGAATGACTGCGTGAATACAATGGCGTCGTCGCACATATCGATATTGTACAGATCGACGTTTTCCGCCAGACCAAAGGCGGTTCGATTGAACCCACCGAAGTAAACGATCGAAAACGGCGCCGCCGGAATCGCCTCGTCGGAGGTCACAATGGTCACATTGAACCGCTCAAAGTTCTGAAGGAACACGTCGCGAATCGTATTTTTCATTAACTGGGTCTGCCCGGCATAAACGTCGTCGATGTCTCCCGCGTCAAACGGTTCCAGCTGAAACGTGCCCAGAACGGGCGAATCGACCAGGCCTCCGCTGAAATCGAGATACAAAGTCTGCGGGCGAGGCTCGGGCACAGCGTGTCCGGGCGAAGTAAACACGTCCACCAGGTAGTCGCCCAGGAGCCGATTGCTCGCGGCGAACGCCGAATGAGTGACGACTAGAAAGTAAGGATTGCCGTCGTGCCGGACTACGAAGCTGATATATGAATCCAGAAAGTTGCTCCCCGATCCGCCACGATCGTCGTTCTCAACGACGAGTCGGCCTTGGGCGTCAAAAACGGCGATGGAGACGTCCAAAAGCGAGTTCGGCGTTTTCGCGTCGACGATGATGCGATCGCCGCGAACGCGTGCCCCGATATTGAAAACGTCCATTTCACCAGGCAGAGATATCTGCCCCTCCAGTCGTACCGCTCCGTTGTCGTCAAAGACCGCGGGCGTCGCGCGTGCGAACGATCCACTGGCCCCGGGCCCCTCCTTGGTAATCGACCCCGGAACAGGCCCCGAAGGAATGCCTGTTCCTGGACAGCCGGACACCGCAATCAACGCGCAGACCAACGCTGCCCGCATGGTCATGCGAACACAGCTGGGCGATGAACCTCGTTGAACGGCCGTACCCATTGTTCGATCATTCCTCAGCGACACCATTTAGTTTGGGCGCCGCGCGCCAGCGAAGCCGGATTAAACGGGCTTTACCCGCGGACCGACCCGGGCCGATTGTATTCACGGCCCGGATCGGTCGCCACGCCGTGCCACTTCATCCCCCGACGGCAAGCCCCCCAGCCCCCGGGCGGG
>JBGTDB010000148.1:0-8908 GCA_041748515.1 Phycisphaerae bacterium | reverse complement strand
GTATTGGACCCTCTATCTCGGCGTGCTCTCCTTCTGGTCGAGCGACGAATCCACCCACCGTGAGGACACGCTCGCGCTGCTCGATCAATCGACGCGCCTGTTTGTCGCGTCGCTTTCCTCAATCCACTCGGGTCCGGAGATAAGCTATGGCTTTGGAACTCAATGAATTGATCGCGGCTTTGCCGCGGGAAGCCGACCAGCCGACGACCGCGGCGTCGATTCAGGAGGAACTGTCTCGAATTCTCGCGCGCTTGGGGCAAAAGCCGGTGCCAGTTTCGCGACTTGCCAGGATTTGGATCCTGGGATCGGTCCATGCGAAGGTTGCTGCGGCTTACTTTGCGTACTGGTTGCGGTCGGGATTCGCGGCTCAGGACGATAACGAGCGTCGACTGAACGAGACGCATCTGGTCGCGGCCCTAAAGTTGCTTGGGGCGATGAGCTACCTGCGCGGGGCGGTGATGAAAGTCGGTCAGATGCTGGGCAACTACCCGCACTCTGTTCCGGATCAATACGTAGAAGCCTTCAGCGCACTGCATTTCGAAGCCCCGCCGATGCACTTCTCGCTGCTGCGCGAGCTGGTTCGCGATGAACTCGGCGGCGACCCGCTGGACATATTCGACGACTTCGAAACCGAGGCTTTTGCCGCCGCGTCGCTGGGACAGGTTCATCGCGCCCGGTTGAAGACCGGCGAGCGGGTGGCCGTGAAGATTCAATACCCCGGCATCGGGAAGACGATTCGCAGCGATTTTCGAAACATGATGGCCGTGGTCGCCCCCATGCGCCTGACCCGGGATTGGGACAACATTCGCGCTCAATGGGAGGACATCCGACAAACGGTCGAGTACGAAACCGACTATCGCCGAGAGGCCTCGTTTCTCCAGCGTGCCCGGGCTTTGTTTAGCGCCGGCGACGGGATCGTCGTCCCGAACGCCTACCCGGCCCATTCGACCGGCCGCGTGCTGACGATGGACTACCTGGATGGCGTACACCTCGACCGGTTCCTGGCGACCGACCCTTCGCAGGACGACCGCGACCGATTCGGCGAGCGCCTCATGCGAGCTTCCTTCCGCATCGCGCATAAGGGCGGATTCTGGTACGCCGACGCGAACCCGGGCAACTTTCTGCGGTTGAAGGACGGCTCACTCGGATTGATCGATTTCGGTTGCTGCCGCGAATTCAGTCACGAAGAATGGGACTTCTACAAGCAGATGGCTCGCGTGCAACAACGAAACTGGGAGGGGCTCCGCGAGGCGGTGATCCGCGCGGCCGATTTGGACCCGACATGTCCTGATGAGCGGCATGTTCGGTTCCTGGAAGATTGCTCTCGTTGGCTGTGCGAATACATGATCGTCGATGCCCCGTTCGATTTCGGTGATGAGGCGTCGCTTCGGCGCGGGGTGGACATTATGGCCGAGACAGTCCGGCGGCGATACTTCCGCTCGATCCCGCACAACATCTGGATTATGCGACAGCTTCTCGGGCTAAGGGGCATCGCCTTTCGCCTCAGGGCCCGGATCAACATGAAACGGATCGGCGACGAGGAGGATTGGGGGATAACGAAGTAGGCACGTTCATCCGGCAAGCTCCCGCCCGCCCCCTACCCCCATCCGGCCGAGCGGCTCAGGATCCAGACTCCCATCAAAACGCAGTATGGCGCGAAGTAGTGCAGCTTCGACATTCGCACGACGCGCAGAAGCAGGATGAGCGATACGACGCCGGTCACAAACGATACGAGGCAGCCGGCGGCGATCGGCCCCCAGGGAATGGCCATCGCTTCCTCCGGTTCGAGTCGAACGATGTCGATGGCCTTCACGACCGTGGCCGCAACAATGGCGGGCACCGCAATGAGGAAACTGAATTGGGCCGCCCGGCGGCGCATGACGCCGCAAAACAAGGCGGTGCAAATGGTCGCCCCACTGCGAGAGATGCCTGGTAGAATCGAGATTCCCTGGGCCAGGCCGATAAGCAGCGCGTGCCACCATCGGAACTGACGCCAGCCGCGCCGCCCGCGAGGAATAAACGCGGTGATCGCCAAGATGACCCCGGTGGCAATCAGCGACGCGCCGATCCAATGCGGCTTTCCGAATGCCGCTTCGAGCGAGTCCTTGAACCCGAGGCCTATCGCCCCGGTGGGAATCCCCGCCAGAATCATCAGCCAGACGAGGCGAAGGGCGACCCGGTTGCGGGCGGCGTGGGTACGGTCACCCGCGGGCGGCAAGCAGGACGCGGGAGACGATGTGGTCTCAGAAGCCAGTGCGGCAAAAAACTCCCGAACCGACGCCGCGAAAACCACCAGCACGGCTGCGACCGTGGCCAGGTGCGCGGCCACGTCGAACAAGAGCATCGATTGCGAATCAGGATCGAGCCGGAGCCATGCCTGCACGACGGCCAAGTGTCCGCTGCTGCTGATGGGCAGAAACTCGGCCACGCCCTGAATGAGGCCGAGTATGATCGCCTGAAGATAGGTGAGTTCGGCCACGGTTGGCGAAGAGTATAGTCGATTACGAGGTACCTGCTACGAACGCCTGGCGAGCCGCTTACCTGGTTGCGGATTCGTTCATTACGGCGCCGGATACCGGCAGAGTCGGTTTGATCCGGGCGCTGCCCGGCGGCCCATCCCGGTCGCGACGGTGCTGGCGGCCGCGTTAGGTCGGGGCGCTCTCCTCAAGTATGTACCGCGACCGTGCGAGATACTGGACCATTGACAGCGCGGTAACCACGACGGTCAGCCAGACCAGGGCCAGTTTGCCGATCTTCGCGAAATCAACGGAAAACCATCCGCCTTCGTGCGCGACGAGAATCAGCAGGGCTGGGGCGGCGATGCTCTGCGTCCACATTTTGATCTTTCCGTGAATGGACGCGCCGAACTCTTTGCCGCGCGATTCGTTGAACCCGCGCAGGCCGGTAACCAGAAGCTCGCGGCCGACAATCAAGACCACCATCCATGCCTGCACTTCCGTGACGTTTCGCCCGGTTACATCGACGAACGCCGGACCGGCCAGCAGGATGAACGCCCCACATACCAGGACTTTATCGACCAAAGGGTCGAGCACGCGCCCGAGCGGGGTGATCAGACCCTTTTTTCGGGCAATGTACCCATCGAGATAATCGGAGGCGGCCGCGATAATGAAGAGCGCCGCAGCGGCGTCGAGCAGCCATTTCGATCCGCCGTTGTGCGAGTATTGCGACAGGAGCGCGACAAAAACCACCGCGAGGATCAGTCGGGCGAGCGTGATCTGATTCGGCAGATTCAGTGCGGTTTTCATGCACCCAATACGCGGAGCGCCCTTCGCGTTGGCGTGGCGACGAGGTCATAGCCATTCTGGCCGGTGCATCGCACCGAGACGAACTCGCCGGGCTTGGCGTTGCAGCCCTCAATAAAAGTGACTCCGTCCACAAGCGGGGCCTGGCCTTGATGCCGACCGCTCACCACGCCCGGCGAAGCCGGATAAAACCGGGCGTTGCCCGGCGGCGAAGCCGGGCTCGAGTGAGCTTCGCCCGCCTCCTCCACAACTTCATCGACCAGCACGTCAAAGCGCTGCCCGATACGCTCCGCTCCAATGGCAAAGGCCACCTGCTGCTGAGCGGCCATCAGGGCCTCGACGCGATCCTTTTTTTCAGCGTCGGACAACTGGCCGTTCATCCGCCCCGCGGGCGTCTCCGGTTCGAGCGAATAGGGGAAGACCCCCAGGGCGTCGAATCGAAACGCGGTGACGAATTCGAGCAATTCATTGAATTCTGCCTCGGTTTCGCCGGGGAATCCGGCAATCAGCGTCGTGCGAATGCTCACGCCGGGAATGCGATCGCGAATGCGCTGTAGCAGACGCTCGGTCGTCGCCCGGTCCACGCGACGATGCATGGCCTTAAGCATTCGGTCATTGATGTGCTGAAGGGGGATGTCAATGTACTTGCAGACGCGCTCGCACTCGGCGATCGCGTCGATCATCTCGTCGGTGAACACCGACGGATAAACGTACATCAACCGCAGCCAGCGAAGTCCGGCGACTCTGTCGAGCAGGCGAAGGAGTCCGGCCAGACCGCTGTCAATGCGATCCTCGCCGAGTCCGTAGCTGGTTGTGTCCTGACCGATGAGGCTGATTTCCACCGCGCCGTCGTCGATCAGCTCGCGGGCTTCATCGAGAATCACGCCGGGCGGCTTGCAGTGCATACGCCCGCGGATCGACGGGATGGTACAGAACGTACATTTCTGATCGCAGCCCTCGCTGATCCGCAAATAGGCGTAATGCCGTGGGGTGAGCCTCAGACGGGCGGTGTCGATCTGGATGAAAGGATGGTAGTCGGCGAGATAGACATCCGTCGTTCGGGAGTTCGCGCCGTTGGCTCCGCCCAGCACCGCGCGAACCACGTCGTCGCGATTGTTGACGCCGACCAGGGCGTCCACGCCGGGAATGCGATCCAGAATGGCCTGCTTGTCTCGCTGCACCAGACAGCCGGCCACGACCACCCGCTTCAACCCCCCGGCCGACTTTCGGGCGACCAGATCGCGAATAATCTCGTCGGCCTCGGTGCGGGAGGCTTCCAGAAACCCGCAGGTATTGACCACGGCCACGTCGGCCTCATCGTCGTCGGCACAGACCAGGCACCCGGCCTCGGCCAATTGGCCCAGCATTTTCTCGGAATCGACCAGGTTCTTCGCGCATCCGAGAGCGACGAAGGAAACTCGAAGAGGTTCAGACATAACTCAATGACTGCAAACGATCCCGTGCGACTCCCGATGCGGGGTGTCGATCTCCCGCCCCGACCAAACGACGCCGCATTATAGCGTATCACCGTCCAGGCCGCGACAGAGCCCGCAACCTACTGCTCGGCTATCCGGCGCTTGGGTGCCTGCTTGCAAAATGAGCTCGCGCGTGATGGGGTTCGTCCTTCGGACCGTGGGCCCGGGACAAACTCTAACCGCTGGTCAACCTGCGAGGAGCGCTTCGAGAATTCCCACGGTCTCGCCCTTGTTCTTGACCACGAAGACCGGCAGGGGGGCGCCCAGCACGATATTCTCGGTGTTGTCGCCGAGGAGACGGGCCTTGAGCGCGGAACTGCCGCGGCTGCCGAGGATGATCATGTCGTGGTTTCGCGCGGAGGCTAGGTCGTAGGCGGCGGAGCAGAGGTCGTGCGAGCAGGTGTAGACATTCTCGATGGAGACGCCGGTTGTATCGATTTCGCTGAGCAGCGAGGCCATTTTGTCGTGCCAGGTCGCTTCGAGCTGGGCAACGGCCTCCTGAAACGACTGGCCGGAGTAGCGGTAGCCGTAGTTCACTTCGAAGACCACGTGGGCGACGATCTGGTGATTGGGCTCGGCCGCGGCACGAACGATGGCCACGGCGGTTTCGAGGGCGATTCGTGAATGTTCGGAGCCGTCAACCAGCACCTGCACGCGCCTGAAATGGGCGTGGGTTCGTTCGGTCACCACGAGGACGCTGCACGGGGATTTTCGCACCAGCCGGGCGAAAGCCGGGCCGGAAGCCCGCTGATCGTGAGGCAGGCGACGACCAACGACGATCAGATCAAGGGATTGATCCAGGGCGGTGCGCAGGATTTCGCGGATGCCGGTTCCCTGATGGATTTCGATTCTGGTGCGAGCGGCGGTGGGTTCTGGAAGCTTGGCCAGAACGCCGCGACGGAATTCGGCTTCGTCGGAAACCGCGGCGACTGAGGGCAATTCCACGGCGGGCACAAAGACGCAGGAAACAGATTCTGAATCAGCGAGCTGGGCGAATCGACCGGCAAAGGCCAGAGCCTCGTCATCGCCGGGCTCTCCATTGAGGAAGATTCCGAGTCGTTGGAACTGTCGCATTGGTGAGCCTCCAAGGGCGGTTGGTTCATTCGCCGCCCGCCAGGCAAGCCTTAGCCGAAAACCTGCGGAGCTTTTGATTCATCGTATCGCCGGTTTCACGCAAAAACAAAGCGGCAACGCTTACACCCGCGACTCGGGCGATCGGCGGACAATCGGGTAACGTGCCTGTCTCGACGCGACCGACAAAGGCCGATTCCGGTTGACGTAACAGCGTCGGGTTATCAAATTCATCGGTTGTTCGTTGGGTTTGGTGCAACTGTCGCGGTCGGCATCGACCTAGGGCATCATCGACCCGTACTCCACGGGTCGTGTAATTTCGGACGTTCCCTTTCGCGTTGAGGAGGTGTTCCATTCATTCCGACTCGGGTATTTCGGGCGATTGGCACACGCTTGACGTTAAGGACGCCTTGAGAAGAGTTGATTCCGGCGAGGGCGGCCTGTCGTCGCAGCAGGCCCGTGAGCGTCTCGAGCGGCACGGACGGAACGTTCTTCCGCACACGCCGCCGCCTACTCTTTGGTTCATTCTTTTGCGGCAATTTCAAAGCCCCCTGATCTACATACTTGCCGTGGCGGCGGTGATCGCTCTGGCAATGGGCGAGGTAATAGACTCCGGGTTTATCGCCGCGGTTCTCGGACTGAACGCCCTGATCGGCGGCTATCAGGAATGGAAGGCCGAGCAAAGCACGCGGGCACTGCAACAGTTGCTCAAGGTTCGGGCTTCGGTTCTGCGCGACGACGAGCTGGACGAAATAGACGCGGAGTTGCTGGTTCCCGGCGACGTGGTGATGCTTGAGTCGGGCAATCGTGTTCCGGCGGACCTGCGGCTGATTTCAGCCCATAGCCTGGAGGTCGATGAATCGCTGCTGACCGGCGAGTCGGTGTCAGTCGAGAAGGACGGCAGATGGACGGGGCCGGAGGATGCGCCTGTTTCCGACCGGCACAACATGGCTCACGCGGCGTCGGTGGTCGCCCGCGGTCGGGGCAAGGGCGTGGTCGTAGCCACCGGCGGCGAAACCGCCGTTGGCCAGTTGGCGCTCGACTTGGTTTCCGCGACGGGGGGCAGTCCACCTCTGGTCGAGCGCATGGAGCGGTTTTCGCGGGTGATCGCCATTGCCGTTCTGGTGGCCGCCGTGGTGATTGGCGCACTCGGCGTGGGCGTTGGAGGCTATGGCGCCTCGGAAATGTTCTTTTTCGTGGTCGCAATGGCTGTATCGGCTATTCCGGAGGGCTTGCCGGTCGCTTTGAGTGTGGCGCTGGCCATCGGAACCAAGCGGATGGCCGAGCGGGGCGTGATCGTGCGGTTGTTGGCCGCGGTGGAGGGGCTGGGCAGTTGCACCATGATTGCCAGCGACAAAACGGGCACGCTGACGTGCAACGAGTTGACCGTACGCGAGATCCGGCTGGCCGATGGAACGACGCTTGAAGTTGAAGGGGCCGGGTTTGTCCCCGAGGGGGAAGTTCGGCAGGGTGAAAACCGCGTCAGCGTCGAAGATCGCCCAGAGTTGGCCGCCGTGGCCCGCGTGGCGTACCTGTGCAACGAAGGCGAACTTCGACATCGTGACGGGGAGTGGGTCTGGCGCGGTGATCCGACGGACATCGCGTTGCTTACCCTGGGGCGAAAACTGGGGCTGAACTGGGAGCGTTTGGATGACGAACACCCGCAGGTGACGCAGATTCCGTTTGAATCCGAGCGGCAATTTGCCGCAACGTATCACACAATGGGCGACGAGACTCTGGTTTGTGTGAAAGGTGCTCCGGAACGCGTGCTGGGCATGTGCGAATGGTCCGGCGAGGGGAATCGGTCTGAGGAATGGGCGGCGGAGGCGGAGGCGATGGCCGGGGTTGGCTATCGGGTTCTGGCACTGGCCGAGGGACGGGCAGGCTCCATGGATCGCGAACATCGGCCTTCCGATCCGACTGGGCTGCGCTTCCTTGGGTTCCTAGGAATGATCGATCCGCTGCGGCCGGGCGTTCGAGAGGCGGTGGACGCCTGCCGAACATCGGGCATCACCGTTTGCATGGTGACCGGCGATCATCCGTCGACCGCCCTGGCGATTTCGCGAGATCTGGGCATTGCCGACGAATCCAGTGAAGTGATCAGCGGGTCGGAACTGTCGAAGCTGAACCCGGAGGAATTCCGCGAGGCGGTTCGATCGACACGCGTCTTTGCCCGGGTGGCGCCGCGGCAGAAACTTGAAATCGTGAATACGGCACGCGAACTGGGCCATTTTGTGGCGGTGACCGGCGACGGAGTCAACGACGCGCCGGCGCTGCGGGCGGCGCACATTGGAGTGGCCATGGGCAAAGCGGGAACGGACGTGGCCCGCGAAGCCGCCGAGCTGGTCATTACCGATGACAACTTCGCCACGATCGTCGCGGGGATTGAGGAGGGCCGGGTTGCTTATCGAAATGTTCGCAACGTGGTCTTCCTGCTGGTGTCATGCGGATTGGCCGAGGTGCTGGTGCTGGGGGCGGCCATACTGATCGGGATGCCGTTGCCGCTTCTGCCAACTCAGATTCTCTGGCTCAACCTGGTGACCAACGGCATTCAGGGCGTCGCACTGGCTTTCGAGGGCAAAGAAGGGGACGAGTTGCGGCGCAAGCCGCGTCCGCCGCGGGAGTCGATATTCAACCGATTGATGATCGAGCGAACGATTGTTTCCGCGGTGGTCATGTCGGGGGTGTGGCTGGCCGCGTTTCATTGGATGCTGGGCAACGGCATGGAGGTCGATTCGGCGCGGAATATTCTGCTGCTTCTGATGGTCTTGTTCCAGAATTTCCACGTGGGAAACAGCCGATCGGAGACCAAGTCGTTGTTCAGCATTTCGCCGTTGCGGAATCCGCTGCTATTGGTGGGGACGGCGGCGGCTCAGCTCATCCACATCGCGGCACTGTACGTTCCCTTCACGCAGACGGTTTTGCGCACCGAGCCGGTGTCGCTTTCGACGTGGTTGACGCTCCTTTGCCTGGCGAGCAGCGTTCTGATCGTGATGGAACTTCACAAGCTTCTCTGGCGGCTTCGATATCGCGATTCGCGGCCGTGAGCGACGGCGTCCCCGGCCGAGGGATGAGGGATAATGAATCTATCTCAAAACC
>JBGTDB010000147.1:0-4133 GCA_041748515.1 Phycisphaerae bacterium | reverse complement strand
ATTGCCGAGCAGTTCGAGCGGACCGGCCGTGCGGGAGCGATGGGGCGATTCGTTCAATGTCGCCCGCAGTTTCTGCTCGCGACGGCCAGTGTTCGTTCCGCCATGGTGCTGAGCCTGTTCGCGGCCGCGATCTATGCGGCCGAAGCCGGTGCCTGGACCCCGCAGGTCACGCGGCTGGTCATCGCGTTCGCCGTCGCCCTTACGGTCGTGCTGGTTTTCGGCGTGGCCATTCCCCATGCGTGGGCCAAGTACTCGGGCGAGTGGCTGATCGTTCGTTTCCTTCCGGTACTTAGTGGATTGCGGGCCCTTTGCCGTCCGATGATTTTCGCGCTCGAGGTATTTGATCCGCTGGTCCGCCGCCTGGCGGGCGTTCCCGCCCACAACGCCCAGTCCTATGCCGACGAGCTGGAACAGGAAATCCTCAGCGCCGTCAGTGAAGGCGAACTTCACGGGGCGGTTCGCGAAGAAGAAAAGGAGATGATCGAGTCGGTCATCGAACTGGGGGACAAGTGCGCCGAGGAGATCATGACCCCTCGGACCGACGTCGTCGCCGTCCCGGTGGACGCCAAACGGGAGACGGTTCTTGAAGTGATTCGAACCAACGGGTACTCGCGCATTCCGGTTTACGAGGAGAACATCGATCGCGTGCTTGGCGTGCTTTACGCCAAAGACCTGCTGTTTGCGGAGAATAACGGCCCATTCGACCTGCGGCGCATCATGCGCAAGGCCCTGTTTATTCCGGAGTCCAAGCCGGTGCCCGATTTGCTTCGCGAGATTCAGAAACAAAAAGTGCATATCGCGATTGTGCTGGACGAATACGGCGGGACGGCCGGTTTGGTCACGCTCGAGGACATTATCGAGGAGGTCGTCGGCGAACTGGCCGACGAATACGAGCCGGCCGTGCCGGTTCCGCTGCGAAAAATTGACGAGAACACTTACGAGGTTGACGCCCGGATGCGCATTGACGACCTCGCCGATCAGCTTGACATCGAACTTCCCGAGGAGGAGGACTACGAGACCATCGGCGGATTTGTCTTCAGCCGCATGGGCCGAATTCCCAAAGTCGGCGAATCTTGCCACTGGGAGAACCTGACGCTGCACGTCATCGGGGCCGAGCCTCGTCGAATCACCCGCCTTCGGTTACAAATAGACCCCGTCGCCGAGGCCAACCGCGCGATCGGTTGATTGATTGCTCCTTCGAGCCAGCCGCGCGACGCCGGTACGCCTGTGTTTCGTCGGCCTTCACTATCTCAAACGCCTGGAGTTTGAATCGAAGTGGATCGGTTGCAGCCGAACGATGTGGTCATCCTCTTCGCCTCGCTCGGCACGCTGCTACTTACTGCGCGCATTTTCGCTGACGTCGCCCGAAAGTTGGGCCAGCCGACGGTTCTTGGAGAAATCCCGGCGGGCGTTCTTCTCGGCCCGACCGTGCTCGGCCGCATTTCACCCGATCTTTTTGCCTGGCTCTTCCCCACAGAGGGCGGCGTGGCGATTTCGCTTAACGCATTCCTTTCCATCGCCATCGCACTTTTCCTGCTGGTCGCGGGGATGGAAGTCAATCTTTCGAGCGTGTGGCGTCAGGGGCGGGCAGCGATTGCCGTGGGATTGGCCGGAGTGGTCATACCGTTTGGGATGGGCGTTTCCGCGGCGATTCTGGCCCCCGATGCCTTGGGCCGCGAGGAAGGTGCGAGCCATGTCGTGTTCGCCCTTTTTTTGGGCATTGCGCTGTCCATCTCGGCGTTGCCGGTCATCGCCAAGACCTTGATGGATTTAAACCTGTACCGCAGTGATCTGGGGATGCTCGTCATCGCCGCGGCGGTGATGAATGATCTGATCGGTTGGCTCCTCTTTGCCTTGGTCCTCGGGATGGCGGGCGGACATAACGCCCATTCATTTCCAGTGGCATACACCATTGTCTTCACCCTGGCTTTTACCGTCTTGGTTCTCACCGTTGGGCGATGGCTGATTCACCGCATACTTCCCTGGGTGCAGGCGCACACCGCCTGGCCGGGTGGCGTATTGGGGCTGTCTCTCGGGCTGGGGCTGTTCGCGGCGGCATTTACGGAGTGGATCGGCGTACACGCCCTATTCGGAACGTTTCTGGTCGGCGTTGCGATCGGAGATTCGTCGCACCTGCGCGAACAAACGCGCACGACGATGCATCAATTCATCGCCTTTATTTTCGCACCACTATTCTTTGCCAGCATCGGGCTGGCCGTGGATTTCGCGTTGCATTTCGACGCCGTCCTTTGCCTGATCATTCTGGTGATCGCCTGCATCGGCAAGGTGCTGGGTTGTTGGATGGGCGCGAGGATCGGGCGCGTGATCGGCCGCGAGGCGTGGGGCGTCGGATTTGCCATGAATGCGCGCGGCGCTATGGAAATCATTCTTGGACTGATTGCCTGGCAGAATGGAATCATTCACGAGCGGATGTTCGTCGCTCTGGTCATCATGGCGATTGTCACGTCTTTGATCAGCGGACCCGTTTTGCGAAAGCTCCTTCACCTGAAGAATCCACGCCGGCTCGACGGGTTCCTGAATTCTCGGGCCTTCATCCACCCGCTGAAGGGCCTTAATCGCTTCGAAGTGATTCAGGAGATGTCCCACGCGGCAGCCGCTGTGGCCGGACTCGATCCCGTGCAGGTGGAGGCTGCGGTCGTGCGGCGGGAGCGGCAGGGATCCACCGGCATCGGGCAGCGGGTGGCCGTGCCCCATGCCCGATTGGAAGGACTCAAACAGCCGTTCGTGGCCGTAGGGATTTCTCCCAATGGAGTCGATTTCGACGCCCCCGACGGGGAACCCTCCCGGCTGATCTTTCTCTTGCTGACCCCGCGCGACGACGATGGGGCCCAGCTCGAGATTCTCGCCGACATTGCCCGGAAATTCGGCGACCCGGTGCTGCGCTCAAAGGCCATCAACATCGGCGGCTATACCGAATTCCTGGCCCTTTTGCGCACGCAGACGGAAGAGCACTGATGGTTGGGCTGCAATCAATTCCGAATCCATGAACCTGGGCGGTTGTTGACTTGGCCCCCTCTCCGTTACTCCCTGCCGGGGCCGGGAATTCGTGAGATTTCGGGCAGGATTCCACTACCCTTGGCATGAAAGGCTATATGCCGTATATTGCCCTCTTCGATGGAGCAACCGGCTACTGACTCGGATGCTGGATAATTTGAAATTGCAGGGCGCAGAGGGCACTGGCGGATTCTTATGATGAGGGAAAACAACGAAACGACAAAGTCCGCGCAAACCAAGGGACGTTTTGGCGATCGCGGCGGGGCCGGCTGGGTGGGCCCGATCGTGGACTACAAGGAGGTCGAGGTGCTGCGAAAGTTCCTCACCTCCAGCAGCAAGCTCATGTCCCGTAAGCGGGCCGGCACCAACGCCCAGGAGCAAACCGCTCTCAAGGCGGCCGTCAAGCGTGCCAGATTCATGGCTCTCATTCCCTACACCGGGGCATAATCCACCAGAATGATTCGGCGGCTGAACGCCATGACGCGTCAGCCCGCAGCCAATTCTCCAGGTCTGCTCAGGCTGGCTCGGATGCTGATTGGGCCCCTGCCGTTTGGCGGCACGCCGCCTATTTCTTTTTGCGCTTGGCGGAAGGCGCGGGTGCTTTCTTCTTCGCGGACTTTGCAACAGGTTTTGCTTTGGTCTTCGCCGCGGACTTAGGCGCTGGTTTCGGTTTCTTGGCCGTCGCCTTCGTTTTAGCTTCAGCGGCCTTGCCGCTTCGTGCGACGGGCTTGGGTGGCGGCTCCGGGGGGTGGACCGGCTTGGTCTGCACGATCTTCTCGGCGCTATCGACGATTCGAACGTTCTTGTAGTAGCCCTCCCTCAGAAGGCGCTCAAGCTGGGCATCCGCTTCTTCACGTTCGACGGCCTTAAAAAGGGTCAGAACGTAACCCTCGGCATCGCCGAGGATCTTCCACTTGAAGACAATCGGTTCCTTGACGCCGAGCTGCCGCTTGACGGGCGGGGCGGCTTCGGCGGCGGGTTCCTCAACCGCTTCGACGGTGTCGACGGTGTCGACATTATCTTCCGGTTCGTCAACCGTTTCGGTCTTTTTCTTTTCTTTGCCGGATTTCGTAACCATAACTGGCAAGATCCCCTGACTCGCAGGCTTCAAAAAATTT
>JBGTDB010000146.1:0-5187 GCA_041748515.1 Phycisphaerae bacterium | reverse complement strand
TGCTAGACCGCGCATCGCTGGGCAGGGGCGGCGAACCGACTGGGATTGAGGCTTGCTTCGCCCGATGGAGTCCCGCGCGGGGGAGTACGGAGCCCATCCCACGGCGCTTTCATCACACGTGACAGCCAGTCCGTTGAGCCCACGCTGTCTCGCTTCAGAATGTCTACGCTCGTTTCGCACGGTCGGGCCGGTGGGATATACTGCCCGGTCTATGAGCACCGCGGAAACCGCACGCGAATCCGAGTGGACGATCGGCCGGTTGCTGACATGGACAACCGAGTTCCTGACCAGGCACGGCGTGGACGAGGCCCGGCTTGCCGCCGAGGTCTTGATCGCCCACGCGGCCGAGTGCCGGCGCATCGACCTCTACGCCCGCTTCGAGCGCATCTTGCCCGAGCCTCAGCTCGCCAAGCTCCGCGATTCCGTCAAGCGCGCCGCCAAGCACGAACCGATCGCCTATCTGGTCGGCGAGAAGGAGTTCTTTTCGCTTCCATTTTGGGTCACGCGCGACGTCCTCATCCCCCGACCGGAGACGGAAACGCTCGTCGAATGGGTGATCGACCATTGCCGCTCACTTGAAAAGCCCGATGCCCGGCTTCTGGACATTGGCACCGGCAGCGGCTGCATCCCCGTTGCCTGCCTGGTCAACCTGCCGCCGGCCACGGCCGTCGCCACGGATATTTCCGCGGCCGCACTGGAAGTTGCCCGGCGCAACGCCGAGCGGCACGGCGTCCTGAATCGCCTTAACCTCGTCGTGGCCGATCGGCTAAGGCTCCCGCCCGACGCGATTGCCGATGGATTTGATCTGCTGGTGTCCAATCCGCCCTATATTCCGCCCAAAGACGTCAACACTCTGGGGCGAAGCGTGGCCGATTATGAGCCCCGGGTTGCGTTGACGGATGATTCGGATGGACTTTCGTTCTATCATGACATCGCCACTGCCGCACCAGGTTTGCTGCGCCCCGGCGGAAAGGTAATCGTTGAAATCGCCGACGGCGCGGCGGCCGATGTACTCGCGGCCGCGACCGAGGCGAAAACATTGATCCACGTCGGCACGCGAAAGGACCGCGTCACCGGGCGCGAGCGGGCCCTGGCCTTTGAAGTTGCGGGAAGTGCGCAGCCCGAGCCCGGTGAGTCATGACCGGATTACCAAAGGAAAAGCCCGGCCAGTAGGCCGGGTTGTCGAAAGCCGGAGGGAAATCGTGCAATATTTCGAAATCGTCGGAGGAAGCCGCCTCAAAGGCAGTGTCGACATCAGCGGGGCCAAGAACGCCGCTCTTCCGATCATGGCCGCGTCGATTCTTTGCGAGGGCGAAACCGTCCTTCGCGGCGTGCCCGATCTGGCCGACGTGCGACTGATGGCCACGCTGCTCACCCGCCTCGGCGTCAAGGTCGAGCGAGATGCCGACGGAGCCATGCACCTTCGCGTCGAAGACGAAATGAACGCCCACGCCGAGTACGAGCTGGTCAGCAAGATGCGGGCCAGCGTGTGCGTGATGGGCCCGCTCCTGGCCAAGCGGCGACGGGCCCAGGTGGCTATGCCCGGCGGCTGCGCCATCGGCGATCGACCGATCGATCTGCACCTTCTCGGACTGCAAACCCTCGGTGCCGATTACGACCTTGCCAATGGCGACGTACTCCTTCGGGGCAAGAAACTTCGCGGGGCCGAAGTCTTTCTTGGCGGGCCGTTCGGCTCGTCGGTGACGGCCACCGCGAATGTAATGATGGCCGCATGTCTGGCCGAGGGCCGCACGGTCATCGCCGCCGCCGCCTGCGAGCCGGAAGTCGTGGACCTTGCCGAGTTCCTCATCGATTGCGGGGCTCGTATCACAGGCCAGGGCACGCCGGAAATCACCATCGAGGGAGTCGCGAGCCTGCACGGTGCCGACCACCGGATCATCCCCGACCGCATCGAGGCCGGCACGTTCATGATCGCCGCGGCCATTACCAATGGAGAGCTCGATCTGCACGGCGCCCGCATCGAGCACATGCGCGCGATCGTCGATCGACTTCGCCGCGTGGGCATGATCATCGAGCGCGGCGAAAAGGGCGTGGTCGCGTCGTCCTCGCGGCGGCTCGAACCGGTGGTCATCACTACGCAGCCCTATCCCGGTTTTCCCACCGACTTGCAGGCCCAGGCGATGGCCCTGCTGTGCCTGGCCGACGGCAACAGCGTGATCACCGAAAAAATATATCCGGACCGATTCCTCCACGTGGGCGAGTTGAATCGCATGGGCGCAAACCTCCACAAGGAAGGCCCGACGGTCATCGTCGAAGGGTCCAAGCGGCTGATCGGGGCCCCGGTTATGGCCAGCGACCTCCGGGCCTCCGCCGCCCTGATCCTCGCCGGACTGATCGCCAAGGGTACCACCCGCGTCCATCGCGCCTACCACATCGATCGCGGCTACGAACGCATCGAGGAAAAACTTGCCAAGATCGGAGCCAACATCCGCCGTCTGAATGAGGCCTAGGCCGGACTACGAAAGATTCGGAAACATCTCAATCTGGTTTCCGGAATTTTACTTGCGATCCTCGCGCACTGGGTCGGATCGCCATAGGGCAGTCCGGGCCTCATCCCCGGAGCGGGACGAACCTCAACGACGCAAGGCGGTGCTCGGACGGCGGTGCCGCTCGCGTCTCGCTCAGAACGAAAACCGCAGGCCCGCGACTATTGCGAATTCGTATTCCGCCCGGTGATCGACGCGCTCCCACACCGGGGCCTGCACGGAAAGCTCCGCCGTCCATTTGGCCGCTTCGTACATAAGACCGGGAGCAATGAATAGTTCGTGATCGCCGTTGGTTTCATACGTGCCGTTGACTTCGATCACCGCGTAGAACGCCCCGTGCGTGTCGGTCGAGTACCTGGCCGGATGCAGCCGGTAGAGATACGCCGCATCGTAGCGGAACAGATCGGCCGTGCTTTCACCGGGGTAGATCGGCTCGTCGTTGCCGCCGGTAGTGAACTTCCACAGAAGCGCGGCATTGACGCCGTGCCGACCGCGAATCCCGGTTGCGGCCACACCCAGCAACGGATCGTACGAATCGCCGGTAAAGGACGTATCACCCGTGCGAACGTCCAGCCCGCCGACCAGGCTCAGGCGGAAAGTGTCCAGGGCCGAAGTGTCCTTCTGCACCACCCGCCACTTGGCCATCGCGGTAAAATCGCCGATTCCTTCGTCCCGATCCGACCGGCCGGACCACTCAAAGTCGCGATCCCGCAGGATCACCGGAAGGCGGAACGAAAGCGATACGTCTTGGGTCACGCCCGCGTTCAGCGTGGTAAGAAACTCGATGTCCTCGATATCGCCGCGGCGTGACGGCGGCCCCGTATCGAGCTTCAGGCGGTTGTAGCGAACCTGCTCTTTGAGAATGAAGTGCCCCGGCGCCGGGGCGGTGGCCGAATTCGTGGCATTAATCGGCTCCTGCGCATCAGCAGTAGAAACGCCGAGCGCAGCGCCCATGATCAATGCAACGATCATCGCATGTTGTCGGAGTGGAATCGAACCGATCACTCGTTCACCTCCCTTTGCATCGAGATGTCGGGCGAGCCAGTCCGGCCCGCGCCGTCGGCGGCTTCGTTCGAGCGACCGTTTGTCCACTCGATCCGTTCCGGGGTGAAGCCCGCCTGGCGCACAGCGTTGTTCAGTTGCGAATCGGTCGGCCGGTCCCTGCCGGACATCGCGACCAGCACCCGGCCGTCGCCGAGATCGACTTGGACATCGGATACGCCGGCAAGGGCGTTGAGCTTGAGGCTGATGTTGTTGGCACAAAGTGGGCAGGACATGCCCTTCACCCAGATGACAGCGTTGGCCCCGGAATTCGCGGCGGGATTGTCAGGGTTGGCCGTCATGCTCGAGGGGCTGTTTGGCACTCCGCTCGATCGGCATCCGCCGATCGCGAGTGCAAAGGATACGACAACAAGCAAGCAATAATGATGGATACGCATGGTTAACTTTCATAATCAACGCCACCTGGTACGGCGAAGTTCGCCTATCGAGTGGGTTCAGGTTTATCGGTTCAAAAGTCGCGCAACGCCGATAACGGCCGCGCGAAACGCTAAGAATTCAAGGCTGATTCGGATCGGGCTCCGCGGGGAATCCGTTGCACAAACAGTGCGCGCAGGGATTCCCTCCGGGAGTATGCAGGTGGATCACAGGAGCCAGACGATTGTTTCGAGAGGCGGCGTCAGCACCGGCGGATTGTGCGCCCGGGCGGCGAGCGCCGGCGACGCGATGCCGTCGTTGGATGGACGCTCCAGCCCCGAATCGACCCGGGCCATGTCGCGCGTGCGCGACAGCTCAGGAGGCCGCTCGGATGCGGGCGGAAGTGAGTTGGGGTTCTTGCACGGGCAGGCGCGGGCTTGCGGCGAATCTTCGTTTAAATCCTTGGCCGGCGTCTGACATCCGCAATTGCACTTCTTGTTGGCTTCGCAGCAGCAGCACGGGGACTTCGATTCGCCGATTGCAACGTGAGCCGCGACGTGGAAGGGCAGCGTGGCCGCGAACGTCCCGTTGCAGGCACATCCGATGCACAGCGATAAAACCAGTCCCGGCCGCATGTTTGAAATCCTACTCGGAATGGGGCGATAACGCCATCCCACCGCGAGAAAGTTACGGACCGACCGGGGCCGGCTGGAACCCCAGCGGAAGATCAAATGCCACCCAAACAGAGAGAAGCACGCTCCATCCGATCAAGAACGCAATGCTGTAGGGCAGCATGGTCGCCACCAGCGTGCCGATTCCGGCCTTTTTGTCATAGCGGTTGAAGAAGGTAATGATGAGGGCGAAATAGGTCATCATCGGCGAAATAATGTTCGTGCAACTGTCGCCGACGCGATAGGCGGCTTGGATCATGGCCGGCTCGTAGCCCAGCAGCATGAACATGGGCACGAACACCGGAGCGAGCACCGCCCACTTCGCCGATGCGCTGCCCATCACCAGATTGACCACAGCCGTGAGCAACACCAGCCCGAGCAAAAGTGGAATGCCCCCGAGCTTGAGGGCTGTAAGCAACTCCGCTCCCTTCACCGCCATGATCAGCCCAAGCTGCGTCCATTGGAAATAAGCCACAAACTGGGCCGCAAAAAAAACCAGCACCATGTACTCGCTGAGTGTGGACATGGACCGGCCCATGCCCTTCATCACATCGGAGTCATTGCGGATCGTCTTCGCCGCAATGCCATAGGCG
>JBGTDB010000145.1:0-2892 GCA_041748515.1 Phycisphaerae bacterium | reverse complement strand
GCTCGATGCGCTTGAATCCGGCTTGCAGCGTATCGCCCCGCACGCGTACCTTCTGCGGACCGGCGCCCGCCTGAGGGACATTGACTCGCGACTTCGGCGGATTATCGATCGCCGACTGGCCGGGGCGGACCGGCAGCTGGCCACGTTCATGGATCGCCTGGTCCGCCGACCCTCCATCGCCCGGCTGAGCTGGGCCAAGCTGCGGATGGAGCGGATTGCGGATAGAATGCCGGGCGTGATCGGTCAACGCCTCCGGACTGATAAAGCGCGCCTCAATGCGTTGGGAACGCTTCTTTCCGCTGTGAGCCACGAACGGGTGCTGGCCCGCGGTTTTTCCATCACGCGGATCAGGAAGGGGCGCAGGCTGGTGCGATCGGTCGAAGACGTAACCAACCGCGACCGGATCGTGACCCAACTGGCCGATGGGGAAATCGAATCCGACGTGGTGAGCGGGAGAGGCCCGAAAAAGCCCGGCAGTGTCGGGCGGCAGCAATTGGATCTGTTTGAATAGTCGAGGCAGAACGTGCGATGGGCTGACGACGGTGAGCAAGAAACGACCGACATTCGAAGAGGCGCTCAAGCAACTCGAAACCATCGCCGCGCAGATCGAGCGTGGAGAGATCGGGCTTGAGGAATCCATCCAGAAGTACGAAGAGGGAATGTCGCTCGTCCGTCATTGTCGCGAGGTGCTCACCAAGGCCGAGCTTCGAATTCACGAGCTTCAGCAACAGGCCGACGGCACCCTGCTACCCGCCGAATTCTCGGGTGCGAACGATTCGCCGGATTCCGGCGACGCCGATGAAGACTAGGCTCTGCCAGGGGCTTTTTGGGGGTTGCAATCAGTCGCTCCCTCACGGTCGCGGCTCGGAATAAGTTCTTAAACGCACACGACAACTCAGCGTTGACAAAGCACTAACCGTGAATCCGAGTTCAAGCGGTCGGCGAATGTGCGGCCAGGTCGGCCATGATCGTGTTGGCCATGAGCCGGCCGGAGTCGGTCAGGGTAATCGCGGATTTGGATACGTTGACCAAGCCTTGGCCGGCCAGGCGGCGGAGCGAATCGCCGAACAATTCCCTCGGATCGAGCCCGGTGCGGCGGCGAAACGCGGCGATGTTGATCCCTTCGTTTAGGCGAAGCTGCATGAGGATGATCTCGTTGATGAGCGTTTCGCCCTCGATGATTTCAGATTCGATCTCGGCGTGGCCCTGGGTGCGGATCTTGCGGACATAATCGCCGACGTCAGGAATGTTCTTGTAACGCCGAAGCGGCACGCTGCCGTTACCCTCCCCCCCGCCACTCTCCCTGATGGGGCCAGAGGTTTGAAGGCTGGTTTCGATAGGGGTTTGAGTTCGCGGTTCTTCCTGAACGGGTCGCGAGACGGCGTAGCACCCCGCGGCCGAGGGGCCGACGCCGACGTATGGCTCGTTTCGCCAGTAGATCAGGTTGTGGATGCACTCGCGGCCGGGCCGGGCGAAATTGCTGATTTCGTATTGTCGAAAGCCGGCCGACGCGAGTAACACAACGGTGAGCTGGAACATCTCCGCTTCAAGATCCTCGTCGCACGGCTCAACCCGTCCGGCTTCGCGCTGGGCGGTCAGCCGCGTTCCCGGCTCATAGGTCAGGCCGTAACAGGCGATGTGATCGGGGGCGAGGGCGACCGCGCGCCGAATCGACTCCGCCCATGAATCGAGAGTCTGTCCGGGAATTCCGAAGATCAGGTCGAGGTTGATCTGTTCGACGCCGGCGCGGCGGAGGACATCCACTGAGCGCGGAATGTCTTCGGGACTGTGCAACCGTTCGAGGGCGGCCAGTTCGTTTGGAAAAAACGACTGCGCGCCCATTGAGACGCGGGTGACGCCAGACTTCACCAGCAAATCGGCCTTGGCATCCTCGACGGTGGCGGGGTTGGCCTCGACGGTGAATTCCGCCAGGCGGCGAACCGGAACCAGGCGGTTGATCGACTCAAGCAGCAAGGCCAATTGATCGATCGGCAAGAGCGTCGGTGTGCCGCCGCCGCAGAATATCGTGCGAATCGGGCTAGAGAGTTCGGCCAACCGGACTTCCATTTCGCGAATTACGGCCGCAACCAGAGGGGCCGTGTTGCGGTCTTTCAGAGCCACCGAATAGAAATCGCAATAGCCGCACTTGGTCTCGCAAAACGGGATGTGGACGTAGAGACCGAGACCGCCGGAAGGATCACAAACTGGTGATCGGGCGGATTCCGTTTTGGCCAACGGGAAATCTGGCAATTTGGTAATTGTGTCTTCTCGGCCCGGCGGAATGATGCCTGGTTGCTTCGTCTTAACCACTCCCTCACGGTCGCGGCTCGGTTCGGGCGGGCTGTAGGCGGGGTCGGAAGTGCGCTGCTCGCCATTATGGTGGGTGGCTTGAGTCGGGGACTCTGCGCGGACTGAAGTCCGCGGCTCGCCATCGTCGCGGCCAGAATCATGGGCACGGCCTTGATCAGCATGGAGGCTGGGGGGCATGGGGGTTATTCGAGATAGCCTAGGCCGCGAAGGCGTTCGATGACATCAACGTCGGACTCGGCCGTCTCGAGCACGGAAAGCTCTTTCTCGATCACATGGACGATGAAATCGTCGGGCGATGGATACCCGGCCGCGTCGGACACTTTCTTGATCCGGTCGTACAGGGCGCTGTCGATCTTGACTTTGGCCATGGTGCTTCCTTCAGCTAAACGTGCGAATCCGGCCGAAGTATAGGCCTTTGCAACCGCCGCGACAAAGGGGCATGGTTTTGCGCAGTTAACGACGAGCCACGACATTGCGCGAAAATGCCCGGTTACCGATTTGCGGTCTCTGTCGCAGAGAAGACGCTACGGCCGGTCATGCTTTCGGGCGTGGGCACGCCGAACTCGGCGAGGATGGTGGGGG
>JBGTDB010000144.1:0-2960 GCA_041748515.1 Phycisphaerae bacterium | reverse complement strand
GTTGACCGTCGGGGGCGCCGCCTGAAGCGAAAACACCGGGGCAAGCGCAAGAGCAAGGGAGAGCCGAACAATTCGAGTCCAGTTCGAGGTTGACATCAGTATCGATCCTTTCATCTCTATGATCTCATCAGTATATCGGCGGCCGTTCGCCGCGACAACTTTGCGACGGGAGGGACCGGAGAGCATCTCAAGAGAGTGCGGACGTATCGCGTTCGATGACCACCAACAGTCCATTCGAAAATGGCGAGGATAGGCTCATTTTGTCCGTGATGCCCGAAATCCTGATCCGCATGGTGGCCTGCACGCAGATTGGGATGCACCCACTACGGTTCCGATCGCCGATTTGTCGTTCCAAGACTCCGACTGGCGAGTACAATCATCCGGCCATGCGATCAAACTTCTGGGCTCGGCGGCGAATGGGCGGACTGATGATCGGCGCCGCCCTGACCGTGCTCGGCTGCGTCCTTTGGGCCGCGGGTCGGCTCGATTCGCTCGACAATCTCGGACTGGACATTCACTTTCGACTGCTTTCAACGATCCCGGCCGATCCGCGCCTTGTGGTGGTGAACATCGACGATTCTTCCATTTCGGCCGTCGGCGAGTGGCCGTGGAAGCGCCGGCGGCATGCCCAGCTTGTCTCCATTTTGAGCGAGCTCGGGGCGGCGCAAATCGTCCTTGACCTGGTCTTTGCCGATCCCAGTCCGCCGCGCATCGAGCCGGCGTGGCTGGGGCCGGATTATGACGTTGATCCTCCGCAAAGCGTGCGAGGCGACGTCGGCTTCGATCAGCCGATCTTCGACGACGACGAGCTTCGCGATGCCATCGCCGATTCGGGGAATGTATACCTGGCGATGTTCGCCGAACTCCTGCCACCGGCGGGCACGGATCGCTCAACAGCCACTTCGTTGAGGGGCACGGCCCACGTTAGTCTGCTTACTGACCATCGCGGTTCGGACCAGGAGTCGCGCGGCGGCCTTCCATCAGAGCGGCAGGCGGCCGTCGCGTTTCTCGCCGATAACCCTTCGGCCGATTGGCCGACGTTCTTCAGCGCCATGTCCCCCGGAGCGTCGCTCGAATCGTTGACCGCTGAGCGGCAGGCTCTGTTGTCCGCGTTCCGATGGGCCGGAGCCCGGATGGCGGTGCTTGAAAAAAATGCCGGCCACAAAGCGTCCGAGGCCAATCCGGCTGATGCAGCTTTAAGAACGCGATTGTCGCGGGCGGTTGAAATGACGCCGCCCCTGGAAAAGCTTACCCGGGCGGCGCACGGCGTCGGACTGGTTGCCTACGACCGGGAGCCGTCGCGCGGCGTGGTCCGCGAACTGCCGATGCTGGTGGCTGCCGACGAGCTTTTCGCGGAAATACACGGGCGATCACGATTACAGTTCAGGAACGCCGACAACGGCGCACTGATTCCCAACCTTGGATTCGACGTGGCCATGGGCTTGCTGGGCGTTGATTCTGGCCATCGACTCATCGACGGAAATCGAATCATCGTCGGCAACGCGGAAAGGCGAGTGATTTTCCCGATTGATAGTCGTGGTTTGACACTGATCAATTGGCACGTGCCCCCGACCGGCCGGTGGCAGGACAGCTTCACCCATGTCTCCGCTGCCAAACTGCTGGTGATCGCCGATCTCAAAGCGGCGATTGAGGAAAATACTCGGCGATATGCCATTGCCATGGGCGAACTCGTCCGGTTGCGCTTCTCCGAAACACCGGCCGAGTACGAGGCTTATTCCCGATTGGTCAACGAACGGATCGAGGTGAAACGTCAGGCGGAACGAAAAATCGGTGATCGTGAAGAATTGGATGAAGGGTTGGTCAGGATAGATGAGCAAATCAGCGCGACGGAAGACGCCGCAGTTACCTGGCTTCGATACGTCTGGCGGGAGTGGAAAGAGCAGTCTCCTGAGAACGCCGGGGAACTGGAGGAGCAAGAACGAATCCGCGAGCTTCACGAAAAATTTGGCGATGGTGGGCTTGCACGGGAGACCGACGAATTAAATGAAAGGATTTACGCCCGAACCTCCGCGCGTTCGCAGGAGCTGTCGCCGCTGATTGCCAACAAGGTCTGCATAGTCGCGGCCACAGCCTCAGCCGTCGGCGACCTGGTCGCTTCGCCCGTTTACGCGGCCATGCCCGGCGTGATGGCCCATGCGAACGTGATTAATTCGATTCTTCAGGATCGGATTGCGTCGCGGGCCGCGCCGGTTTGGAATCTGCTTCTTCTGTTGGTCGGCGGCGCCCTTACGACTGCCGCGAGCAACGTTCGCGGATGGCGGTTCGGCCTTGCGTCGCTGATCGGCGTATCCTTCGGGGTGGTATTGGTCGGTGTGTGGCTTTTCTGGTCGGCGACAATTCACCTTGCCACCTTTCCTGCGTTGGTCACCATCGTCGCATCCTGGGCGGGCGTCACCGTCTATCGGCAATCAACGGAGGAAAAAACGCGACGGCGATTGCAACGTGCGTTGACGCAATACACGTCGCCGGCGATTGCCAATCAGATCGCCGAGCGCATTCACGCGCGCCGCCCCCCCGGACCCGGCGGCGGCGGACACGACGAACTATCTCCCCGCGCGGCAATGGTCACTTGTTTCTTCAGCGACCTCGCCGATTTTACCCGCCTTAGCGAACGACTGGGGCCGGAACGCACCCGCGAAGTCCTTAACCCGTACCTTGGGGCCATGAGCCGCGTCCTGATCGATCATGGGGCGATCGTGAACAAGTTCATGGGCGACGGCGTGTTTGCCTTCTTCAACGCACCCATCTGGCCTTGCCCGGATCACGCGCGGCAGGCCTGCGCGGCCGCGCGGAGTGCCGTCCGGGCCGTCGCCGAGCTGAACCGGCACTTCGCCGAAACTTTGATCGACGCCCGCGCCCGATCGTCCCGGGAGGCGGATCCTGGTGTACAAGGTCCGTTGGTTGTGCGAATCGGCATCACGACCGGCGAAGCGTTCGTC
>JBGTDB010000143.1:0-3510 GCA_041748515.1 Phycisphaerae bacterium | reverse complement strand
TTCCCGGCCGCTTCGACTTCGCCCCCGAAACCCCCTCGTAACAGCGACTCTTCGGAGCGCCATTGAACGCAATTGAGTTTCCCGGTACCCCGGCACCCTACCGGCCCGTTGAACGCATTCTCGGCCGCGAAACCCCCTGTTTGGCACCACTTGGCCCCAGCTTCCCCTTCAGGCCGCTTTCCGCTTGCGCCAGACGGCTCAAAGCGACTGGCGTAACGCCACACCATGCTCGACAATGCAACGCCTTTTAAAATGCTCTGTACGTGGATCGCAAACGATGCCACCCGTGTTTGCTCAATTCGTTCATAATTTCGATCAAGTGATGATCGAATTCGGTGGCCTGCGGCTGTGGTACTACGGCACCGCCTACGCCGTCGGATTCGTTGGGGTGCTCGTCTGGCTTTGGTGGAGACGCCAAGCGGCGGGACTCGCCGGCGAGGGCGCCCTGGATTTCGCGATTCTCTTTGGTTTCTGTGTGCTTGTTTTTGGGCGGCTATTCGAAATTGTCGTATACGAATGGCCTTACTATTTGAGATACCCGACTCTGCTCCCTTGTTTCTGGCGAGGCGGCATGGCTTCTCATGGAGTGCTTCTCGGTGGCGTCATCGCCGTCACCTGGTATGGGCGTCGGACGAGGCGTTCTTTTTTCCCGCTGGGCGACGAGATCGTCATTCCGGCCGCGCTCTTCCTGGCGCTAGGGCGGATCGGGAACTTTATCACTGGGGACATCATTGGCACCCCGACGGATGGTTGGTGGGGCGTTCGTTTTCCCGGCGATGACCTATATCGTCACCCCGTAACGCTTTACGAAGGCCTCAAGAACCTACTGCTTATCCCCATCCTTCTGATTGTGCGAAAGAACTCCCGCGGCCGAAGTGGACTCGTGTTCGGTCACTTCGTGTTCTGGTATGGGTTTCTGCGCGTCTTTGTAGATTTCCTTCGCGACTACGGCCATACCGTGCTGGGCATCGGAACCGGCCAATACTTCAACTTGGCAATGTCCGTGCTCGGGCTACTGCTCATCCAGTGGCGGCGATCGTCGGCTCCTGAGCCAACCGTGCCCCCACCGATTTGCGCCCCGTTGCTGTGCAGCCTGGTTCGATCCCAAGCGATCCGCGTGGTCATCAAGACAGTTCTGTGGCTCGGTCTCTTGCTCCTTGCGATGAGCATCCCCTGCGCCTGGACCCTCGGATACTTCGAGGAATTCGGCCGCGAGTAATAGTCAATCGGGACAAACCGAACGATGTTCGACCTCGCGCACGCAGCCCGTTGAATTTCGCACGCATTGCCCGCGCCGGCGTCCGATTGGCATTGGACCGGAGCGGGTTTCTTCATTTCATGCCAGATTGCTCCAAAACGGGTTCCGGCAAGGATTTGCCACGAAGAGGTTCCGTAGCGTTCAAAATCGGGCCGACTTCCTGGGCACCGTGCCCATCAACTGGGGCAGGTTTCGGGGGTCGATGACCGGCCTTGAGGGCCCGTTCCCGCCGCTTGACCCGATCCTCCGCTTCGGTCACGGCCTGAGCGGCCAGGTTTCGGAGTGAGTAGAGCGGACAGCCGGTGGCCGTGCAGCGTTCGACTTCAGCCGGCTCCCAGCCCACGCACATCAGGCAATGGGCTCGAATCGCCTCCTTGGGCTTTCCCTTTCGCGCCTGCTCATAGAGCTTGCGATACTTGGCCGGGATGTCGGGCGTGGACCAATCCATCGATCAATCCTCCCCCCGCGCTGCCGTGGCGCCTTCGACCATGCCGAGGATGCGTGCGCGAACCGGAACGGGAAGCTGATCCCACGACGTGATGATTGACGCCAGATCTGGGTGCCGGGCGCTTAAAAGCGCCAAGCAGCGCACCAAGACACTGTTGTCAGCTTCTGTAAGTTCGGTAGTATCAATACCTTGCGCGTTTCCCGACAGGGGTTCGAATCCCCTTGGGGGTGATTGCTCAACACCTCCGTGAGCCGGCAGTGCGAAGGAGGTAAAACCGACGCCTTGGAGGTGAGCCATGGACCTTCGGGGTTCGATGGCGCCGTGGGGGGCACAGCCCCCTTTAGCCCGGATGCGCCGGATCAGCGGCGACGCTCGAACACGTTCGCGAAGTTGCCGATGAGAGAGCCCTCATCCTTGCCGCGGCCCGGAGGAAGGTTGGCCAGGACCCGGCCGGCCAGTCGGGAGAAGGGGAGCGATTGCACCCAGACCGTGCCCGGCCCTTGGAGCGTCGCGAGAAACAACCCCTCGCCGCCGAACACGGCGTTCTTGATGCCGCCGACCATCTGGACGTCGTAGGTCACGCTCGGCTGAAGGGCGACGAGGCAGCCGGTGTCCAGGCGGAGCGTTTGGGCCGCGTCGAGCTCGAGGCGATGGATGGTGCCGCCGGCATGGGCGAAGGCCAGGCCGTCGCCGGTCAATCGCTGGAGAATGAAGCCCTCGCCGCCGAATAGCCCCGCCAGAATCTTCCGCTGAAAAGCAATCCCGATCTGCACCCCACGGGCACAGCAAAGAAAAGAGTCCTTTTGACAGATGATTTCGCCGCCAAGTTCATCGAGATGAAGCGGAATGATTTTTCCGGGATACGGGGCGGCGAACGACACCTGCTCGCGCTGGCTGCCGGTCGCTCCGAAAGTGGTCAGGAAGAGCGACTCGCCGGTGACCACGCGCTTTCCGGCGTCTAGCAGTTTTCCAAAGAAGCTCTGCTGCTTACCGGGGTCGCCGAAAACGGTCTGCATTTCGATGCCCTGGGTCATGTACATCATGGACCCGGCCTCGGCCACGACCATTTCGCCGGGATCGAGCGTAATTTCCACAAACTGCATGTCGTCGCCGGAAATCTGATAGTCGACTTCGTCAGCCCGGCGATTCTTTGGCGTGGGTGGCGGCGCTGTAGCGTTCGACAACGCGGTCAATCGACCGGAGTCTCCGGCTGCCGAGCCTGGCGCCGATGCGGTTTCCGGCGTGAGCCCAAGGAATCCAAGGTGGCGAGCTTCGGTCCATTCGACAACGCCCGGCCCCCATACCAGGGTCTTTGGACCCTCGGCGCCCGCTAGCGCGGCCTGGAGCCTGACAAAATCCACCGGTCCAACGGTCTCCCCGCCCTTAACGTAAAACCAGCCTCTCGCTTCGACCATTGCATGGCTCCTTGTTGTCCAGATTCCTTGAAGAACATTCGGTCTGAGACCGGCTGACTTACCGCCAACCAACAAACCAAGCTGTTCTAAGACATCATTGGCAGGTACTCACTAGGACTTATGGCGGCTTCGGTACTTGGCGTTCCGGAAATTGCACGCAACCCTGCACAAACTATTCAAACCATTGAGACAAGGTAAGCGAAATTCAGAAGGGCGGCGATCTGAAGGCGAAATATGACGCCGCTAATATTCGCCTTACTCGAATAAGCCCTCGATTCGCAGATTCTTCGGTTTGGTACATCAGAATCGGCGGGGTTAATCTGAATGAACCCTTGGCAACAAAGCAGGAGCGGCAGGCCGTGCGTGATGGCACGTGCCTGCCGCCCCAA
>JBGTDB010000142.1:0-17771 GCA_041748515.1 Phycisphaerae bacterium | reverse complement strand
ACCGGATCAAGCGCGAAAAAGCGCCCGTGCGAAACGAACCCAAATGAAATGCGCGTAAGTCCTTGTCCCATAACGACTTAGGTCGAATTTGCCCTCGGCGAAACGAACCCAAAAATGGCGGAAACGAAGTCTGAAACGGTTCCCAACATTGGCGGAATCAAGACGCCTCCGTGTCTTGATAAGGATGGACTTGCCTGCGACTTCGAAATCGGCAGAGTAGGCGGCCGCGGTTCAGTCTTACAGCCCCGGTGCCTCACCGAATGAGCATTGATTATGGCTAGGTCTTCTGAAGACGGTGCAGCCAGGATTGAGTCAACACTTCGACTGCGCATCGAAGGAATGACCTGCGGCGGATGTGTCGCCCGCGTCGAGCGGGCGCTGCAATCGGTTGACGGGGTTCGCCGGGCACAAGTCAACCTGACCACGCAGCTTGCAACGATCGAAACCGGGGCATCGCCGCCGAATCGGCAATTGCTTCTGGATGCCGTGCGCCAGGCGGGCTACGCAGCCGAGCCGGTGCGACCCGCCGATGCGACGAAATCTTCGCCGGAACGAACGTACGCGGCCAAGCTTCAGCATCAAAAGCAGTCGCTCTGGCAGGCGATTACCCTGACGATTCCGATCATGGCATTGCACTGGCTCGCGCCGCACCTGGTGTCGGGGGAAATCGGCGGGCACGTCTGGCCGACCGCGATTCAGGCACTGTTGACCCTGGTCCTGCTTGGCTCGTCGGCCGGGGCCCCGATACTTGTGAGCGGGCTGCACGCCGTCATCCGCCGCTCGCCGAACATGGACCTCTTGATCGCTATCGGTGTAAGCGTTGCATTCGTGGCGGGCGCGGTGAACCTGATCCTGGGCCATGCCGACCACGCCGAATTCCATGCGGCGGCGATGATCCTCGCGTTCATCAATTTGGGCCGCTACCTTGAAATGAGGGCCAAGCATGGGGCGGCAACGGCCGTCAGCGCTTTGATGCGCCGAATGCCGGCCACGGCCAACCTGGTTCGGCCGGAGGGCATTCAACAAGTTCCGATCGAACAACTTCAGCCGGGCGATCGCATTCGCGTGGCGCAGGACACAGTCATTCCGGTGGATGGCGTCGTCGTCGAAGGGGAGGCCGCGATTGATGAAAGCTCGCTGACCGGAGAGCCCATGCCGCGCTCGCGGCGGGTTGGAGAAGAAGTGGCTTCAGGCGGCGTGGTGCGCGAAGGAATGATAACCGTCGAGGCGACCCGAGCGGCGTCTGAATCGGCGATGGGTCGGATCGTGCGGGCGGTCGAGGAGGCCCAATCCGGCAAGACCCGGATGCAGCGCATCGCCGACCAGGTTGCGGGGTTCTTTGTTCCAGTTGTAGTTGCCCTGGCCACGATGACGTTATTGGGGACCGTATTGTTGGGTTTTGGAGATTGGAGCACTGCCGTCCAGCGGGCGGTGGCCGTATTGGTGATAGCGTGTCCGTGTGCGATGGGTCTGGCCACGCCGACTGCCGTCATGGTGGCCACGGGCCGGGCGGCGCTCGACGGCATTCTGGTTCGCGACGCTTCGGCTTTGGAGGCTGCGGGACGGGTTTCTGTCGTCCTGTTGGACAAGACCGGCACGCTCACCACCGGCCGGCCGGAGGTTCGTTCGCTCCTGGCGATCTCGATCAATAGGCATGAAGACGAGGGCGACCAATCGCGAGACGCCCGCGAAAAAGAATTGCTCGCCATTGCCGCGTCCGTTGAGCAGTACTCTCAGCATCCTCTCGCCCGGGCTATCGTGGCCGAGGCGCAGGATCGCGGCGTCAGGCTCCGCGAGCCGCAAGACTTTAGAAACACCGCGGGCCGCGGCGTTACTGCCCGGCTCGACGGAGAGGTCGCACATATCGGAAGCGCTTCATTCATTCGCGACCAAGGCATTGACCTGTCTTCCGCGGAAAGCGCGATTTACGACGTGGCTGAGAACGGTGACACCGTTGTGGTCGTGTCCAAGGGCGGTCGCTGCGTCGGAGTCATCGCCATCGCGGACGCCCTTCGCCCAAACGCCGTCGAAATGATCGAGGAACTGGGGCGTCTTGGCATCGTGTCGGCGTTAGTCACCGGGGACAATGAACGAACGGCCGCAGCCGTCGCCAAAGCGGTCGGCATTGAAGAGGTTCACGCGGAGGCCAGTCCGGAGGACAAACTCCGAATAGTGCGTGAGCGGCAGAATCAAGGAAGTCGGGTGGCCTTCGCTGGGGATGGTTTGAACGACGCCCCGGCGCTTGCGGCGGCGGATGTCGGGCTGACGTTTGCTTCGGCCTCGGACGTGGCCGTCGGGGCCGCGGATATTACGATTGTTCACGATGATCTGACCCGAATCCCGGAGGCCGTGCGCCTGGCGCGGCGCAGCGTGCGAATCATCAAGCAGAACCTCTTCTGGGCCTTTGCATACAACTTCGCGGCCATCCCGCTGGCCGCAACCGGACACGTCCCACCCGGCGCCGCCGCCGCGGCCATGATGTTCTCATCGATCAGCGTGGTGCTCAATTCGTTGCGGCTGAGGCGCTGACGGGCTGCCGGCTTGGCATCAACTCATCTCTTGGAGGTTGCATTCCGTTCTTGAGCAAGAATGCTGTAGAATCTCATCGGGAGGTTGAACGAATGAACGAGAAGGACTTTGCCTGGCTCACCGACCACGGGTCCGAACTTGCTCAAATGTACGCAGGCAAGTGAATCGCGGTATACGGCGGCGTGGTCGTCGGCTGGGGCGAGACGGCCGTTGAAGCCGCTGCTCAGGCAAGTGAGAAGATCGGTTATCACGATTTCATCCTGGAGGCGGTAGATCGCGAGGCGGACGTGGTCTATGAGGGTGCATAAATGGCGGCGAAAACCAACGACGAAAAGGCCGTCGAGTCGATTCCTGAAGGGTTGCTCTGCCCGAAATGCAGCTACGACGTCCGCGGCCTGACGAGCCAAAACTGCCCGGAGTGCGGGCAGTCGCTGGCCGGCTTGCGCGATGCCGGCTGGGTCATTCCGTGGGAACGCCGGGCAGAACTCGGGTGGATACGCGCGTACATAAGTTCTGCGTTTCTCAATTTTCGGGAGCCCGGTGGAACTCGGCGACTCTATATTGGTACGCTGTCACTTCGAGACGCAAACCTGTTTTCGGTCATCACGATCGCCATCGCGTGCCTTCCGCTCTTTTTGGGTACCATCTGGCTAGCTTCTTCATTGTATGCCTCCTACTTAGACTGGGATCCTGTTCAATCCAATGCGTTCGTCACAATGCCAAGCCAGGGCGACCTGGCGCGGCAGGTCATCGCAGTTGCCGCCGCCAGAATTTGGCCGCTCGTCATCGCACTGTTAATTCTCCTCCTGTGGCTTATGGCGATCTCCAGCGCTCCAAGTATCGTGTTTCGTTCGAGCAGAATTCCCGAGCGAGTTCAGGACAACGCCGTCGCGATGAGCCGATACGCGACGATTTGGCCTATTCCCATCGGATTTGCAGTTTTATTGATTGCCGGGGGTGGAGCTGCCGGATCGGGAGTCGTTTACTTCATCGTGCATCCGCTGGTGTTGGGAGTTGCCGCGGGCGTATTGATTTATCTGATTGATTTGATGCAACTCGCCCGCGTGTTGATGCCGCAGTCACGACGTCGGGCGTGGCTCGTCTGGATGGTCGTTCCCGTATTGTGGGCCTCGATCTCAATTGTATTGCTTTTGGTTGTCCCGCTGGCCGTCCTCTGCCTCGACATCGCCGTTCGGAGTTTGTGGTGAGGGGACATTCGGTGGAGCCCATTTCCGCGGGTTGCCGTCAAGGTAGAAGACGAAATCGCCGCGTCGGTTGCGACGAGATTCCAAGGTGGCGCCCCAATCCTCGCCGTAGTCGTCGACGCCGTCCTCGCCAATGCTGTAGAGAACGTGTCCGGCATTGGTAAAGGCTTGTTGGATTGCCGAATCCGAGGCAAACGGATCGAGCGGCACGACTGGAAGATAATCGGCCGCCAGGTCGGAAAGCTCCGCCGGCCGGTTGGTGTGGTCTAGCTCATACAGGCGAATGGCCAGCGCCGTCGCCGCAAGCCTCCGCATGGCGACGCACCGGTAGTGCATAACCGCAAATCTTCGTTCCAGCTCCATCGGCTTGTTAGCCAATTGGAACATGTATCGCTCCGGATGGAGTAACCGTTCCAGCGGCAGGGCTTTCCAGTTCACTTCGTCGAAGCATTCCCGGCCTTCTGGCCAGCTTGCGCGGCTTACCGCACAGTGCAGCGCTGACCTCCCGATCAACTCCTGTCGCGCGTCAAGCGTGTAGAGTGGACCGAGCAGGGCGCTGTGAACCCAGTCCGAAAGCTGATTCCCGGAACCCGTGACGGTGCTGCGACCCAACGTTTGAGCCCGTTCGTGCCAGAATAGCGCCAGGGCGCGATCCCCTAGGGCCGCGCCGATCGCCTGATCGCGGGGTCGGTTTTCGTCCAGCAGATGATCGATGAGTTCGCGAATCTGCTTTCGGGGGGCGGGAACGACTGCATCGCTCACGCCACCCCTCTGATTTCCCTCCACGATGAGAATCGGCGCAATTCCTTCGAGCATGCTGATATAGACCCCCTCAACGGCCTGGCCGACCATGAGATGCAAGATCGTTGGATGGTCGTTGATCGCATCGGCATGTCGCAAACCGGCATGGAAGGATCGCATAGCCGCCGCGTGATCTCCCTTTTGGAATTCGTAGTGCATCTCCACGGAAAGTAGCTTGGCAAGTTGTCGCTGGGGGGAGAAGTATTGCACGCCGGGTGATGCGGCTTCGGCCACGAATCCGGGGGGCCAGAGAGCCTTCGGTCGCTTCACCGCCTGATGGAAGAGAAAAAGGGCCGCTTCATTGGTGCTAAGTAGCCGACCCACTTCGTCCATTGACGCGGCGACGGTATCCGAATTGAGGTATTCGTCGATGTGCGGTAATTCCAGGTTTATGGGGGCAAGCGCTTCGCCTGCCTGAATCAGCATCAAGGCCGCGTTGTCCCCGTGTTCCACCTCGCCGAGCATGACCTCAATGTCCGCAACGGTGACAGGCTGACCGGCCTCCCGGAACTCGCCGAGCGTCGCACGCAGTCGCCGATCGGCCTCCAATCCCCAGAGTAGCCGAATCGCGGCCATCACGAGCACAAAGCCCGCAAAGCCTATGACAATCCGCCGAAGCCAGGGTTTTCTGGACGGATGAGCCGTCGGCTGGGCCTGGCTTCCGAGATGGCGCAGACTTGTTGACATGGGTGACGGATCATTCATGGCGTCGGACACCAAGGACAACCTATCGAGTCCTGCCGCCGGCAAACTACGCCCACCGATCGCGACAGGTGGGCGACAAGTTGATTCTCTCGTTAGGACACTTTATGGGCATGAGAGAATTCACCAACCGCAACGACCATTACCTTTTTCTAGTGGAGCCGTCCACTCCTGAAAATGGCCCAGGCCAGGCCGAGACCGAGCACGCCAGCGACCATGTAACCGAGAACGCCGATCGTGTGCATGGAGACCAGTCCGAAGAGCTTAATGTCGCCGTCGGTGCTCAGGATCATCGAACTGCCGACGATGATGGCGGCGATGACGATCGAAAATGCCAGCCGGTTGCTGGACCGATCCAGCTCGGCGATCAGCCGATCAATATTTTCGTGCCGCACGTCCAGCCGCCAGCCGCCCGCGCCCATCCGGCGCAGTGCCTGGCGAAGCTGGACGGGAATCTGGCGGGCGACGTTGAGCAGGTGCCACCCAGCGACGACCGTTTCCCGGGCGATGGCCCTAGCGGAGAAACGCTCTTTGAGGGCCTTGTCCAGTCGCGGCTCAAGCAGGGCCAGAAGGTCGAGGTCCGGGTCCAACTGCTGGGTCACCGAGGCCACCAGGCTGAACGACTTGATGAGCAGAACCAGATCACGCGGCAGAACGATGTCGTGCCGACGAATCACGTCAGAAAACTCCTGGAGCAGCGTCCCCAAGTCGAATCGCTTGATCGGCATGCCGTAGTACTTTTCAAGAAGGAACTGCAACGAACGGTGCAAACTGCGCCGATCGGTTTCCACCCCGACCGCGCCCATGTCGGCGAAAGCGTCTATGATGACGTTCACCTCGCGGTTGACGGCCGCATAGACGATCACCACCAGTTCTGTTTTCCATTCCTCGGTGACCGCCCCGATCTGCCCGAAATCAATGAGCCCGACGTGAGCCACCGGCTCGACAAGGATATTGCCCGGATGGGGATCGGCGTGAAAGATGCCGACCTCGAGGGCCTGTTTTAGGAAACAATCCGCCAGACGCTGGGCGACAAGCGGTCGATCAACACGGGCGGCATCGGCGCTGCTCTCGCGCAGCAGCTTCTCGACGTTGATACCGCCGAGCATTTGAATGGTCAGGACGCCGGGGCCGGTGCATTCCCAGTACACCTTGGGGATGCGGATGCCCGGAGTGTCGGCAAACGCTTTGCAGAACTGCTCGGTGACCGCCGCCTCATTAACGAAGTCGAGCTCTCGCCGGAGGGTCTGCTCCAACTCGCTGACCAGCATGGTGGGCCGGTAAATACGAGATTCCGGAACCAGGCTCTCCAGTGATTCGGCCAGCCACTTGACCAGTTCCATGTCAGTGCGAATCGTCTCTTCGATGCCGGGGCGGCGGACTTTGACGCAAACCTGCTGCCCATTCGGGAGCACGGCCTTGTAGACCTGCGAGATCGACGCACTGGCCATCGGATGATCTTCGATCGATCGGAAACATTCAGACGTGGGTCGGCCGAGTTGCTCCTCAATGATCGACATGGCCTCGGGGGTGTCGAATGGCGGCACGGCGTCCTGAAGCTTGCGAAACTCGCGGATGACTTCTTCCGGGAGGAGGTCGGGGCGGGTGCTGAGCACCTGGCCGAGTTTGATGAAGGTCGGTCCGAGTTCCGAGAAGGCCGCCGCCAGGCGCTCGCCGGCCGATCTTGGCGTCCGGTCGGGCGTTTCGGCTTGCTTCTTGCGGCGGAGCATCCAGACGGGCACAAACCGGCCGAGGTTAATCCGGGTGACGACATGGCCGAACCCATGCCTGGTCAGCACCTGGGCAATGTGACGGAGCCGATTCAAGCTCCGTACGCTTCGGGCAACATGAAATGGCGTCATCATACGGTAGCGTCGTGCGGATCAACGGTTCCGTCAATGCACGGCCATCAGTGCGTGCGGGAGTGCGCCCGTTGCATGGCGAAGTTGCCGGCGTATCATGCGATTTCGGGCCGGGTGGGAGAGTCGTGAACACGGAGACTGAACAGATGAAACGGGCGAAAATCACAATCGTCGGCGCGGGCAACGTCGGGGCGAGCTGTGCCGTCTGGGCGGCCGCAAAGGAACTGGGCGATATCGTCCTGATCGACATTCCGGAGATGGCCGACAAGACTGCCGGCAAAGCCCTGGACTTGGCCCAATGCGCCCCCATCGAGCGGTTCGACTGCCGTATCGTGGGCACGTCGGATTACGACCTGGCCTCGGGCAGCGACGTGGTTATCGTTACTGCCGGAATCCCGCGAAAACCGGGCATGAGCCGCGACGATCTGATCCAGACCAACGTCAGGATTGTCGGCAGCGTCTCGGAACAGGTTGCCCGTGTCGCGCCTGAATGCGTGCTGATCGTTGTTTCCAATCCGCTGGATGCCATGGTTTATACGGCGTGGAAGAAGACGGGATTTCCCACACAGCGGGTCGTGGGACAAGCCGGATGTCTGGACATCGCCCGCTATCGAACGTTTATCGCCATGGAACTTGGTTGCAGCGTCGAAGACATCACGGCGCTGCTGCTCGGCGGACATGGGGACGACATGGTCCCGTTGCCGGGCTATACCTCCGTCGCGGGCATTCCAGTCACACAGCTTATCAAGGAGGACCGGCTCAATGCGATCATCGAGCGGGCCAAGGTGGGCGGCGGCGAGTTGGTCAAGCTGATGGGCACCAGCGCGTATTATGCTCCGGCCTCAGGCACCATTCAGATGGCCGAAGCAATCATCAAGGACAAGAAACGCATCCTGCCCTGCGCGGCCTACTGCAATAACGAATACGGCGTCGGCGGTTACTTTGTCGGCGTGCCCTGCGTACTCGGGGCGAGGGGCGTAGAGAAGGTGATCGAGGTTCAGCTCACGGCGGCGGAACGCAATTTGCTCGACACCAGTGTTTCACACGTCAAAGAACTAGTCGGCGTGGCGGACGGGTTCTTGAAGTAATCATCTGACAGATGGCTAATCACAAATTATTCCAAAATTGCATCGGTTCGTGCAACAATCACTGTCGTTTTCGCAGGGATCGCCCGAATGAGCGGCGGTCGAGCAGAGTCCGCTGGGGTTACTGACCTGGGCAAAAACCTCAGTCGCCGAAAGCGTTATGACGGCCGGGGCGACGTAGGCGAGTTTTGCTCCGAATCGGAGGACTTCGCGACGGCTGGGCGGAAGCGAAATCCCAGTGGCCGATTCTCGGGCCGCGGCCAGGGGCGAGATTGGTACCACATTTCGTTGTCGTTGAGTGACGCCGACCCGTCCGCAAAGCTGAGTTTCGATCAAGTCGCATGTGGTCGAGAGGTCGCCGGAACATAACTCAAAGACCTGGGCCCCGCGAACCAACACCGCAAGCACCGAATACATCTCGTCGCCGAACCTCCGCCGGTTGAAAACACACTTGACCAATTCGAACATGGCCCGCCCCCGCGAGATCGGTCGAAGTTGCGGCGCCCGGCCTTCAACAAATCGGGGGAAGATGATGTATCGAACCGGTGCGGGGGCAGCGACTGCATCCGGTCCCATCGCGTGCGGCGACAGGTAGCCGACACGGCCTTTCAATCCCTTGATGTAATCCCGCTTTCGAGAGAATTTCGCGCCAAGATCGGAAATGGCGTTGAATGAACCCGCTTTGATGCACAGGGCCTTGGGAAACGCGTGCAGAAACAGACTCGCGGGCGAAACGAGAGCGAACTCGTCGCAATAGTACTTCCAGTTTCTGGCCATCAGCCCGGCGGCCAGCGTCGATTTTCCGCAGCCCGAAGACCCGGCGAAAATGAAACCGCTGCCGCCGTGCTCGAGCGAGGCGGCGTGAAGCAACAGGTATTGATTCAGTCTTTCGATGACGCGAAGGTTGATTCCCCATTCGAGAAAGGGAAAGATCTGGTCCGGCGGACGGGGCCCACCGACGGTTTCGCCATCGCCGTAGACCTGATAAAGGCGGCGAAACGGTAACCGCCGTTTGTATCGCCGCACATCCATCTCAATGCGGGGTCGCCGGTCGTCGCCCGTTGGCTCATCGAGATAGACACGGGCAAAGTCGGCGAGCAACTCGGGCAGCTCGCTGCGCAGTGCCACCGTGCAATCCCCGATCCGGCGTTCGATCCGATCGCGGTTTGTCACGTGATTGGAATGTTCAGGCGCCCGGCTCATTTCACTTCCTCTTTCAACAATCCCCTTGCCGCGAACAATGCCAGTAGTTGGCATAATCGATCCAGCGCTTGGTCACGGTTGGGCTCCGACTGCGGCGACCCTATTCGCAAACCTGACTGAATTGCGTCCGTCGCCTCGCTGATGCGGGTGCGGCCGTCGCACCTTTGCCAGGTCAACAGGGCTTCGGCATTCAACAGGTGCAGGTGCCCGGATTTCGGGTGAATTAAGACCGCCTCGCCTTCGAAGACAAACTCTCGGATGCCCGGGCAGCGCTCGGGCATGGCCATGTCGCCGTCGATCAGCGATTCTCTTCGTGAAATTATAGCCATCCCTGCCCATCACTCCTGATATCCGGAGTTCCAAGTTTTTGCCTTGGGCGGCGGGCCGACACACGCGACCAGACAGGCCATACCAATCGGAGCGCGTGGGCAGTCGGGAACCATCCCCAGTGTTTCCGGCCGTACCATCCGGCCATGTGCGCGCGGCCGGGCACGCCTACCGCCCAAAGATACGACAGCACAAACCGACATCCAGGCGTGCTCACCGCATTGACAAGAACATGGGCCACCGGCCGGTTCGCGTCTTTGGGAGCCTGGCGGAGGGTCAGGCGATCCCGCCAGTTAGCGGCCACGGTCGACAAATCCTTCCGGAAATCGGCGGGCACGATCGAGCCATACTCATTCTCAACCCGTGCGATCGCTTCGCGGAAGGGATGAGCGAGTCTCCAATTGGATAGATTGCGACGCACCAGATCCCAATCGACAGTTGGGCCGAATCGGCCGGCCCAGTCGGCGATATCCCGAAGCCACGTCGCCCGCGAAAAGCCATGCACGGCCGCGTGGACTGCCAAGTGGATCAGCATTCCTTCCGCTGAGGGCACAAGGATCGACGCCTGCCCGATCCGTGTAGTTAGGGCGTCGCTCCAGAATGCATCGTCCGGCACCGTCCTTGAATAGCGCAACGGCCGAAAAGGCCGAACGTGCAGGTCGAGCCGGACGGGATGGATTTCACCAATAAAATACTCAACTTCGTAGTGAAACCGCGGACAGAAGTCGTCACGCACCAGCGAAGCGCCCTGAACCGCGCCAAGCTCCTCGAGCAGACTCATTGCCCGATTGAAATCCTGTGGCCGGACCATGAGGTCGAGGTCGTCCATCGCCCTGGCGTCGAGCCGATCATAAAGGGTCAGCAGCAGCGCCCCACCCTTAAGCAGGAGCAAGGGCGTTCCGGCCTCATTGAACTTCGTGGCAATCCTCTCTAGCATCCTCATCCGACTCAGATTCTGGAGTGCCAACGACGTCAATGCCGGTTCGGCCAAACGTCCTGATTCCAAACCCAGGCAGTCATCGGATTCCGAAGCGCCCGTGATACTATCGCTGAGACCGTTTTTCCGTGCGCGGGCCAGGGGTACTCGATGCACAGGGGGTTTCGAATTCATAAGGCAAGGCATTAAGAAAACCATTTTGCATCCAACGGGCGCATGTCGCGCGCCACAGATCCCAACTTTCTATCGGACGATCCGTCCGCCCCCTTCTTAAGGCTCCCGAAGGCAAATCTGCGACGGGAGCCGGAATCAAGTCTTGACGGGGGTGGCACCTCGGAGTACACTTAAATGAGTAAAAGCAAGCGCTTGTTAGGTTGAAGGAAGGGTCCGAAATGGCGGAAGTAAGCATCCAGCGGCGGGAAGAAGTCCTATCGGTAGCGGAGCGACTGTTCTGCGAAAAGGGCTATCAGGCCACCAGCGTACGGGATATCGCTGACGCCCTCGACATCAAGGCCGGTAGCCTTTACGCCCACATCGAAAGCAAGGAGGAGCTTCTCTGGGATATCCTCCAAGCGGCCGCTGACCGATTCTTCACCGCGGTGCGACCGATCGCCGAGTCGAACCAGGTGACCGTTCAGAAGCTCAAGCTGGCCATCGCCGCCCACGTTGAGGTGATAACAAACAGCGCCTCGGCCGCGGCTATATACATGAACGATTGGCGGCAGCTCTCCGAACTCAAGCGCCGAGAATTCGCCCAACGCCGCGACGAATATGAGAAAATATTCCGCGGCCTGGTACACGATGCGATTCGCGAGGGGATTTTGGGCGACGTGGATGAGAAGTTCGCCACGCTCATGATCCTCTCGTCAATCAACTGGATCTACCAGTGGTATCGCCCGGATGGTCCGATGACGCCCGAGGAGATTGCCCGGCGCATCACCGACTTGCTGTTTAACGGATTACGAAGGGCCGGAGCCTAACGCCCGAAAGGAGCAGTACGTTATGGCAAACCCAGAACTGTTGAACGGACTGAATCACGCATTGAATCGCGAGGTTTCCACGTTTCTTCGCTACATGTTGCAGGCAGCGCAGATCAAGGGCGCCGCGTGGGAGGCAGTACGAACGATGTACGCCGGAGAAGTAGCCGACGAAGTGGGTCATGCCCAGTATCTCGCGGAGAAAATCGTCATGCTCGGCGGCACACCCAAGCTCGCCCCGGACCTGACGCCGCCGCCGTCCGATCCGCGGGACATGCTTCGCAATGACATCGAACAGGAAAAGGCCGACGTGGCCCATTATCTTAAGCTCGCGGCCATGGCCGACAAAGATGGACTCGCGGACTTGAAGATGCAGATGGAAGAGCAGGCAGCCGATGAGGCCCGGCATGCGGAGACGATGACGAGAATGCTGGGGTGACCTGGTGACTGGCGATTTGGTGTTTTTTTAGCGAGCCGCGTGCTTGAGCACGCGCGGACTCTTCGGTTCAGTAAGCTCGGAGCGTATGATGGTCGTATTGGCGGAAAAGAATCTTGGGGGCCTGTCGCAGGCCGAGTATGAGCGAAAGCTGGCGGACTTTGAGGCCCGCATTCAGCGCGGCGAAAAAATCGAGCCGGCCGACTGGATGCCGGACGATTATCGCCAGCAATTGATCCGGCTGATCCACGTCCACGCCAACAGCGAAATATGCGGGGCCCTGCCCGAAGGGCGATGGATTCCGCACGCCCCGACCTTCAAGCGCAAACTGGCCCTGGTGGCCAAGGTGCAGGACGAAGTCGGCCACGGCCAGCTTCTCTATCGCGCCGCCGAAACGCTGGGGCCTTCGCGCGAGCAGATGCTCGAGGACCTGATCGAGGGTCGGGCTAAGTTCTCGAACGTGTTTCACTACCCCGCCGAGACCTGGGCCGACGTGGCCATCATCGCCTGGCTGATCGACGCCGCCGCCATCATTAACCAGACCATGATGGCCGAGGGATCATACGGTCCGTACGCCCGGGCGCTGAAGCGCATCTGCTATGAAGAAGCGTTTCACATGAAGCACGGATACGAGATGTGCGTGGTGCTGGCCACCGGAAGCAGGGTGCAGCGCGACATGTTGCAGGATGCGCTCAATCGCTGGTGGACGCCGATCATGATGTTCCACGGCCCGTCGGACAGGGAGTCAAAGCATACGACGCAGCTTGTGCGCTGGAGGGTCAAGCTCAAAACCAACGACGAGCAGCGGCAGCAGTTTCTCAAGCAGTTCGTGCCGAAGATGCTCGACCTGGGCATGAAAGTTCCGGACAAGAGCCTGCGATTCGACAAGGCGTCGCAGACCTGGATGTATGACGATCCGGACTGGGCAGAGTTCAAAAAGGTGGTAAACAACGGCGGGCCGGTCTCGCACGAGCGAATCGAGGCGAGGCGCCTGGCCCACGAAGACGGTCGGTGGGTCCGCGAGGCCCTCACGGCCGCGGCGGAAAAGCGGGCAATCCCCATGCCGCCGGCGAATTGACAACTGGTAACAGCAATCGTGCGGACCAGCCTCGGCAAAGAAATCCGATTCGGTGGTGAACAGGCGGAGTTTCTCGCTATCTATGTGTACGCGCGCACCTTTCCAGACCACTGCGACCACTGGGATGGCAATTGGCTTAATGCACGTGTAGACGTAGCGGCCGGTGGCTTCACCGGTCGAGCGACGGGGAATCTACGTGCCGAGGACTTTGTAAGGCTACTTCCAGGGTTGGAACAACTTTATACACGACTGGATTCAAGAGCTACTTTCACAACAATGGAAGAGTGGCTTGAGTTCGCTCTGGGGGGCAATGGCCGCGGGGCAATCGAGATGAATTTCTCATTAATGGATGCCGTTGGTACCGGAAACAAATTAAGAGCCGTACTGCATCTAGATCAGACGTATCTCAAGCCGGCAATTCTGGCATTGCGAGAAGTGGTAGAGCTGTTTCCTGTACGTGGGCAATCGAGTGGTCTATGAAACGATGCAAGTTCATCGGCCTAACAAAGCGGACGCCTCGATGATTCGACCCGAGGAAGTCATAGAGAATCTGGAGAAGCGTTCGTTTGAGCCATTTCGCATTTGCATGACGGATGGTAGAGCGTACGAAGTAACCGATCCCGACTTGTGCGTCCTGAGTCGGAGCACGGTTTACGTCGGCGTGCCTGATCCGAAATTGCGTCGTACGGTCGTTCGAATGGACCAGTGCGCTTATGTGCATATTGTCCGCTTCGAGCCCGTGAACGGGAAGTGCCGGAACGGTCGCACGAAAGGGCGGAAGTCGTAGCGAATCATCATGATCGATACCCAATGGCAAGTATTCGAGGTCTTTCACCAGCAGGCACGCGGCGAGCCGCACATTCACGTCGGCTCGGTTCACGCCTCCGACGCGGAGATGGCCCTGGTGCTGGCTAAAGAGCAGTTCGCCCGGCGGCAGGCCTGCGTGAATCTGTGGGTGGTGCCGGTGGCGGCTATCACCGCGACGCACTATGAAGACGACGACATCTTCGATCGGGCGACGGACAAGAGCTACCGCGAGTCGTGGGGGTACAAAACGCCAAAGACCATCAGCCGCAACGCGATGGACGAGCAATGCCACGAAAGCACATAGGCACGAAAGGGGAAAGGCCAACGACGTAGTGACGAAGCGACGCGGAAAGGCAGGACAGAACCGCGACCGCAAGGGAGCGGAGTGTACGAACTGCAAGACCACCGAGGCCCGTTGTCCTAAAGTGAATGCCAGCAAGTAACTTCACAAGATAGTTTCGACTACGGAAGAATGATGAACGCAACCCTGGAAAACCTGGAATCGCTTGGCGGCTCGCTCCGCGACGCGGTGAAGAGCCTCCTTTTCCGCATGGCCGACGACGAAATCGTCATCGGGCACCGCAATTCAGAGTGGACCGGGCACGGGCCGATCCTCGAGGCCGACATCGCCTTTTCCTCGATGGCCCAGGACGAAATGGGCCACGCCCAGGTTTATTATCAATTGCTCCACGAGATGGGCGAGGCCGATCCCGATACCCTCGCCTTCGGTCGCAGTGCCCGCGAGTATCGATGCGCTTCACTGGTCAGCTTGGCGAAGCGCGACTGGGCCTTCAGTATTGTGCGACAGTTTCTCTACGATTCCGCCGAGACCGTTCGCCTGGCCGCACTCGCGCAAAGTGCCCTGGTTTCGCTGGCCCAGGTTGCAATTAAACTTCGCGGCGAGGAAAAGTACCACATGATGCACGGCCGGAGCTGGATGCTGCGGCTTGGCGCGGGCACGGCAGAAAGCCATGACAAGATGCAGGCCGCGCTCAACCTGGCCTATCCTCACGCCCTTGGCCTGTTCGAACCCACTGAATTTGACGAAACGCTCGCCCAGGCGGGCATTCTGCCGCGCGAGGAAGAACTGCGGCAGCAATGGGAATCGGCCGTCGTACCGGTTCTTCGGGATGCGACACTCGTGCCGCCGGAGAACGCGACACCCGTTTATGGTGGCCGGGTGGGCAAACATCCACCCGAGCTAAAGGAACTACTCGAACAAATGCAGGTGGTCTACAAAATCGATCCGGCGGCAAAATGGTAAGCAATGCGACAATCGACGAGGCAACGGTCTGGCGGGCTCTCGCGACGGTGACCGACCCGGAGATTCCCGTCATCAGCGTCGTGGACATGGGCATTGTCGCCGGTGTTCGGGTAGACGGCGACACGGTGGCCGTGGACATCACCCCGACGTTTTCCGGCTGCCCGGCCTTGGCCGTCATTCGAGAAAACGTCCGGGGCGCGGTGCTTGACGCCGGCGCAAGACAAGCTGAAGTGCGCACCGTGTATGACCCGCCGTGGACTTCCGATCGCATAACCCCCGACGGCCGCCGCAAGCTCAAAGAGTTCGGCCTGGCCCCGCCGGGCAAACGATGCGCCACGACGCCTGACCTTGAACAAGTCCCGTGCCCGTTCTGCGATTCCAACAAAACCCAGATGGAATCGATCTTCGGACCCACTCTTTGCCGTTCGATTCACTATTGCCAAGCCTGTCAGCAATCTTTCGAGTACTTCAAGCCGGTATAGCGCCGAGCCGCCCTGATCTCCGCCAAGCGTCGGGGCGGTTGCGAAATTCGGGTTAACAGTTAAAAGTTAAGAATCCGGCAGCCGTCAGGGAAGGACGCCATGAGTCACATTGCGTATCAAAAGTGCTGCTCGCCTGCCTGCAATACGACCCATTCCATCGACGAGGTGCTGTTCGCCTGTTCGAAATGCGGCTCGCTCCTGGACATCGCCTATGACTGGTCGAAGGTCGAGCTCCCCCGGTCAATGTCGTTTTTCGAATCGCGATGGAACACATCGGGACGAACCGCGGCCGCGCGGGCGGACTTTAGCGGGGTGTGGCGATTTCGCGAGCTGCTGCCGTTTGCTAAAGTTGACGACTTGGTCACTCTGGGCGAAGGCCGCACACTTCTCCAGCAAGCCGACGATCTTGCCGCCCAGCTCGGACTCAAGCCCGGTCGATTGTTTCTCCAGTACGAAGGATTCAATCCCAGTGGCAGCTTCAAGGACAATGGCATGGCCGCCGCCTTCACCATCGCCCGAAAGCTCGGCAAATCGCGCGTTGCCTGCGCCTCTACCGGAAACACCAGCGCATCTCTGGCCATGTTCGCCCGGCACACGCGGACGTCCGAAGGCGTACCGATGCGAGCCGTCGTCTTTGTCGGCGGCGACAAGATCGCTTACGGCAAGCTTGCCCAGGCCCTCGATTACGGGGCGAGAACAATCCAGATCGACGGCGATTTCGACGCCTGCATGAAACTCGTGCAGCAGGCGGCCGCCCCGGCAACACAGGGATCAATGGGGCTAAACCGCCGCCTCGACCTCTATCTGATGAACTCGGTCAACCCGTTTCGCCTCGAAGGCCAGAAGACCATCATGTACCGCGTGCTCGAAGGGCTGGGATGGGAGGTGCCTGATTGGATCGTGGTTCCCGGCGGGAATCTGGGAAACAGCAGCGCCTTCGGCAAGGCGTTTGCGGAGCTGCGCGAGCTGGGCCTGATCGACCGCATGCCGCGCCTGGCCATCATCAACGCGGCCGGTGCCAACACGCTTTTTGAACTGGTCAACGACCACGGCCTGCGCTACGAAAATGGAATCGTCGATGCCACCCGGCTGGACGCCTATTACGCCCATTATGCGACCGAGGGTCGGGCCGCGAAAACCGTCGCCAGCGCCATCGAAATCGGCCGCCCGGTCAACCTTATCAAGGCCCTGCGCAGCCTTGATTGGATGAACGGAGTGGTCCGCCAGGCAACTGACAAGGAAATCCTTGACGGAAAGGCCCTGGTCGGAGCCTACGGATACGGCTGCGAGCCCGCGGGCGGGGCTTCAATTGCCGGTTTGAAAACCCTACTGGCCGAACGGGTTATTTCGCCAACCGATCGAGTCGTTTGCATCTTGACCGGACACGCCCTGAAAGACCCGAACGTGACAGTCGATTATCATCAGAGCCCGCGGAGCGCATTGGCCAATCCACCCGTTCGATGTCCGGCGGACATCAAAGCCGTGGCCGGGCTCTTTGAGTAGATGGAACGGAACCGTGTAAGCAGCGGATAGCACCGCGACAGAATGGAGCGGTATGCAGAGAGGGACGAGAACTTATGATTAAGCTCGTCATCGCCGGCATTTCTGGACGCATGGGTCGGGCCGTCGTCGAACTCGCCGCGCAGGACGATCGCTTTGACGTGGCGGCCGGACTCACCGTGCCAGGTGATCCGCTGATCGGTTCGTCGATTCCTTTTCGCCGATCATCGGTGGAGGTATTGGATAGGCTCCCAAGCAGCGCCCGGTCCGACACACTTGCGATGCGGCCTTGCGACGCGCTGATCGACTTCACCGTCGCCGACGGAACGATGCAGTGGCTGGGCGTCTGCGAAAGGCAGCAAATTCCGATGGTCATCGGCGCCACCGGCCATAGCCAGACACAGCTCGAACAGATCAAGGAAGCGGCCCATGCCATCCCCATTATTAAAGCGACGAACTTCAGCCCAGGCATTCAAGCCATTCTGAACGTCATCAAGCGTGTATTTGTGGAACTTGGCGACGGCTACGACGTCGAAATCGTCGAGACCCACCATCGCCACAAGATTGACGCCCCCA
>JBGTDB010000141.1:0-3738 GCA_041748515.1 Phycisphaerae bacterium | reverse complement strand
GATCCCCCGAGAGGTTCCCGTGGCAGGCTCATCGACATCCATGCTCATGCAGCTCCGGTAACCGTTTCCACGAACAACTCGGTGATGAACTCAGTCCGTGTTTGGCCACGGCCCGTGCGTCGAACTCGACAAAGGCCATGCGTTCGTTTATCGTCGATAAGCGATGCGTGCTTATCGACATTCTACGATTAGCCATGGAGCCGTCAAGCGGCCGAGTTCCAAGGGCGCGATCCGCCCGGACGAGCTGTTCGAAGAAGAAGGTAATCGCAACACGCGCGGCGATTCGCAAACGGCGAGTCGGTAGGGAACGCCAAGGGCTTGGAGGCACGGGCCTGCCTGCCTGTGCCGAACAAGCACGCGCTCCGACCCGGCATTCCAAGCGAGGGCGTCCCGCCGCGGCCCGGATCAGCCCTGGGCCAGAAGTCGCGACTTGACATACGCGTCAACTTGACATATTTGTCAAGTTCTGGATGCTCCAAGCCCAGGCAAGGGCAGGGACGCCCGCGCCACGCATTAGCGGCCCGTGCCATGGAGTTGGACGCCCGCGCCACCGAGATGGACGGGCGCCCCTCCAGGAACCGGAGGTTGAGCCTCGCTGGTTAATCAAAGAACGCCACGTTCTTCATCGCTCGTGATTGATTCTCGGTGTTCATCACGACCTGATGATGACGTTCGTCTTGCCCTCAAAGGTACTTGTTCTTCGCGCCATTCTCACGCACCATCAACAGCAGATGACGATCCGCCGGTCTCGCGTCCAGAACCAGCACGTCCGGAACACTACCTCTGGCCGGAATGATCTGGAAGAATTCGCCCCGGCGGTCGAAACCGATATCGAGCGTGATCAACCCAGATGATGCTCGCCCTTGTCGAGAACGTACACCGACCTTGAGCCGCGCGCCGATTCGTTCAAACTTCTTGTTGAGCAATGCAGTATCCATAATGAAAGAAAGGATACCATCGCCGATGATTGGTTCTCGCTGAAAGCCACGGTTGGTCCGGCTTTCTTGCGCGAGCGTCGGCGATCCTTGACACGATGTGTTTGACTGTCGAAAATGCCGCAGGAAGGAGGCCTCTCTTTGTCAATCAATCAAGTCACGGTTTATCACCTGGAAATGCTGGCCCCATCGGATCGCTTCGTGCCGGCGCCGCGGGAGGGCCTGACGGTCCTTCACGTCCAGGCGCCGAGCGTGCCCTATTATCGCTCGCTCTACAACGCCGTGGGCGAAGACTTCCATTGGCGAGACCGCCGCATGATGTCGGACGAGGCGTTGGCCGCCATCCTGGGCGATTCAAGGATCGAGTTGCACGCGTTGCACGTCGATGGCGCGGTCGCCGGCTTCGCCGAACTGGATCGTCGCCAACCTGACGAAATCCAACTGGTGCAATTTGGCCTGATCCGAGATTTTATCGGCCAGGGGCTTGGCAAATGGTTTCTGCAATGGACCATCGACAAGGCGTGGAGTTACGAGCCCAAGCGATTCTGGCTGCACACTTGCACTCAGGATCACGCCGCTGCTTTACCCAACTATAGGAAGGCGGGGTTCGTACAGTTCAAGCAGGAGTCGACTCGCCGCGAGCCTCCAGGCCGGTTTCAGGCGATGAGCATTCTTTTCCTTCACGGCTGGCGCTCGATTCCCGGCGGCGTCAAGCCGACGTTCCTGAAGGATCATGGCTACCAGGTCATCAACCCGGCCCTCGATGACGAAGACTTCGACCGCGCCCTGGCCACGGCCCAAGAGGACTTCGACCAGCACATGCCGGCGATCGTGGTTGGTTCTTCCAGGGGCGGCGCGCTGGCGATGAACATCGACAGCGGCGAGGCACGACTCGTCCTGCTTTGCCCCGCGTGGCGGAATTGGGGAACGGTCAAGACGGTGAAGCCTGGCGCCGTGATCCTGCATAGTCGGGCCGATGACGTGATCCCTTTCGCCGACTCGGAGGAACTCGTTGGCAACAGCGGCCTGCCGCCGTCGGCTCTGATCGAAGTCGGCCACGACCACCGATTGGCCGACCCGGCTCCCCTCGCGGCGATGCTGAAGGCGTGCCAGAGCCAAATGAAGCCCATCACCTTCGCCTGCACGGATACGATCCCGCTCGCACCCCAAGACATCGCACGGCAGATTCTGGACGTGGCGAAGTGGTCGGACTTTCGAGGTTATGGTCCGATACCGGGCTCTCGCTGCTTCTCCGACGGGCTATCGCTCGACACTTGAGAGAAATGAAAAACCGACCCTGACCACCCAGCACTTTCGACTGGGGCTCGTCTTGCCCAACGGAATTAAAGTAAACTCCAAACCTGCCGAACCGCCGAGGAAGGCTTAGCAATCCGGTTTGGAAGAATGGTTTGTAGGTGAATTATGAAATGGTCGTGGAAAATCGCCGAGTTTCGTGGCATCGGCGTGTACATTCACGCCACGTTTCTGATTCTGATCGGGTTCTTGGTCATGAGTCACTGGTCCGCCGGTCATAGCCTGGGCAAGACGCTCGAGGGCGTGGGATTCATCCTTGCCCTGTTTGGCTGCGTCGTGCTGCACGAATTCGGCCATGCACTGATGGCGGCGCGCTATGGCATCAAGACCAAAGACATTACACGACTGCCGATCGGCGGGCTGGCACGTCTGGAACGCATGCCCGACGAACCCCTGCAGGAGTTGTGGGTGGCGCTGGCTGGGCCATTGGTCAACGTCGTGATCGCGTTCGGCTTATTCATGTGGTTGCAGTCCAGCGCTACGCTTGCGCCGCTTGAACAGATTACCGTCGTCAGCGGACCGTTTGTCGAACGGCTGATGGTCGTCAACATTATCCTGGTCGTCTTTAACATGCTGCCCGCGTTTCCCATGGATGGAGGACGCGTGCTGCGTGCATTGCTGGCGACGAGAATGGAATACACGCAGGCCACGCAGATCGCCGCGAGCACCGGCCAGGCGATGGCTTTACTGTTCGGCTTCCTCGGGTTTATCTTCAATCCATTCTTGTTGTTCATCGCTCTCTTTGTGTGGATTGGCGCGGCCCAGGAAGCGAGCATGGTGCAGATGAAAGCGTCGCTGGGAGGCATTCCGGTTCTCCGCGCGATGATTACGGACTTTCACACGCTCGCGCCGGGCGACCCACTGTCGCACGCCGTGGACGAGATTCTAGCTGGTTCGCAGCAGGACTTTCCCGTCGTGGAGGGCGGCCGTGTTGTGGGAATCCTGACGAGGCAAGACTTGTTCGCCGGGTTGACGCGCAGCGGCCCGCAGGCAATCGTGGGCGAGTCGATGCAACGAGAGTTCGAGACGGTCGAAGCGGCAGAAATGCTGGAAACGGCTTTTCAACGGCTCCAGAGTTGTCAGTGTCATACCGTGCCGGTTTTGCGCCACGGCGAATTGGTCGGACTGGTGACGATGGATAACGTCGGCGAGTTCGTCGCCATTCAGGCCGCAATGGAAACGATGTCGGCCTCCCGCATAGAACAGCCCATGCGTGACTCACCCTATCCGGCTGCGGCGCCCTCCGCCGCTGCCGGTTGGGAGGGTACACTTTCCGGGTCCGGTAAGCCGACTAGACGACAAAGCTCCGTCAATCATCGTAGAGTTTTCGCCATGCTTGCAACACGCTTCGCCGCTTGGGCGATTCTGCTCACGTTCCTCGCCGCGCCGCTGAAAGCCGCCGAGGAGCGGTACGATCTGCTGATTCGTGGCGGACGCATTGTCGATGGCAGCGGCAATCCGTGGTTTCATGGAGACGTGGCGGTGCGCG
>JBGTDB010000140.1:0-5660 GCA_041748515.1 Phycisphaerae bacterium | reverse complement strand
GGACCGTGTCCAGGTGCCGAGGGCGAAGCTCCTGCGCTTCCGGGCACGCCCGGTCGGACGTGAGCGGGCCGAGCGTGCTCTCCAGGACCGAAAACTCGTACGGCCGGCACGGACGCAGATGTCGCAGGCCGGTTGCGATGTGCAGAAAGAGGGCTTCCTCGAGCGGCTCGTCGCCCCGTAGCTTTTCCGAGAATTCGCCCTCGGCCGCCTCCAGGCATTCAGCAATGATGGCCAGGGCCAACGCTTCTTTGCTGGGAAAGTAATTGAACAGCGTCCCCAGCGCGATCCCGGCCGCCGCGGTAATGTCCCGGGTCGTGGCCGGCTCGAAGCCGCGTTTCTCGAATAGCTTCCGGGCGCTGCGAAGCAACGCCTGTCGCGTGCGAGTCTTGGTTTCGGCGGTCACCCTCATATCCGGCCCATTTAAATGAACATGTTCATATTATACACCAGGCAATCCTCGGGGCAAGTTTTTTTTGAAATATTTTCCCTGAAGCCAATCGGGCGGGCCCGGACCCGGGAATCGGTCGGCATCGGCCCGGAAACGCGGCTTTCTTACGGCCTTCCGGCATCCGGTCCGGTAGGCGGATCGGGGGTTTGGTGCCTCGGAATGGGCTTTCCGTGCGGGTCGTGCGTGGGGTCGGTAAGCTGATCGCGGAGTTGTTCACGCATTTCCGGCGTGATGTAGTGCTCGACGCGCTCGGCCGGGGCGTGGAGATGATCGGCGGCCAAGTCGAAGTGCTTGTCGAGATAGCTCTCCCATAGCCTGTGCGAGCCGACGAGTTGCACGGCCTCGGCCACGCCGGACCCGGTGAGGCGAAAGTGCGTTTGCCCCTCCAGGTTGATTCGTTCGATGTTGCGAAGTCGGGCAAGCCGTCGGAGTGCCCGCCGGGCGATTCGGCCTCCCCCAACGGCCGCAAGCACATCGTCCCGCCGCATGGCCTGTCCACGACCGTCGTGCAGTTCACGCCAACGATAGAGCAGGCCGAGAATGTCCTGCCGCACGATCTGCGCCGAAAGCGCCGCACGGTGAACCACCTTCGCGAGTATGCCCTGTTGTGGAGAAAACAAGATGGCCGCGCCGAGCAAAGCCCCGGCGACCACCGCCATCATCGCCGCGGTGTTGGCCGACGCTTCAAGCCCGATCCAGCCCGGTCCGAACGCGGCCAGCACATGACCGCAAACCGCCGACGCAACGGCCACGCCGAGACTCAGTAGTATCATCATACCCAGCCGGTCGGTCAGAAGGTGCGCGGTCACGCCCGGAACAATCAGCATGGCAATGACAAGGATCGAGCCGACGGCCTCGAAGTTCGCTACCGTCGTGATTGCCACCATGATCATCAATGCGTAATGCATGGCCGAGGCATTGATCCCCTGGGTCGTGGCCAGGTCCGGATCGAACGCGGAAATCTTCAGTTCCTTGTAGAACAAGCCGACGAACAGAAGGTTCAAGACGAGGACGATCGAGAGGTTGAGCACCGCCGGCGGAACTGTCGTTGCGATGGCGTCGAGCGGAATCTGCACGATGTTTCCATAGAGCACGCAGCCGGGGTCGAGATCGACGTGGTCGGCCGCCTGGCGTATCAGGATAAGTCCGACGGCGAAAAGGATGCTGAATACAACGCCCATGGCCGCGCCGTGTTCGACCTTCCCATAACGTGTGATCGCCTCGGTTAAGAGCGCGGTCAGCCCGCCCACGGCAACGGCTCCGACGAACATCGGCCAGGAGGACCGGCTCCCGGTAAGAATGAAAGCAATCGCCAACCCCGGCAGGACGGCGTGAGAAATCGCGTCGCCCATCAGGCTGAGCTTTCGCAGCACCAGGTAATTGCCCAGCAGTGCGCATGAACAGGCACTGAGGATGCCGACGAGGACGATCCAGCCGTCAATACCCCAGTTCCATCCCATCAGACGACCGTCTCCAGAGGGTGCGGCGACGGCGGAATGCGTCCCGCTTTCGCGATCGCCTGCTCGAGTTCCGTCACAAGCGCGGGCGGCAGAATGTGCTCGACCTCGTCGGCGTCGCGATCCACGTGCGACGGGGCGATGTCGGCATATTTGATGAGATACATCTCCCACAGGCGGTGGTTTCGAAGGATCCGGCGGGCCTCGTCTCGACCATGGGAGGTAAGTCGAAAGCTGGAATCGGGCTCGGCAACCACAAGGCCTCCCCCGCCGGCGCGACGGATCAGGCGATTCAATCGGTTCGCTCGCCACGTGCGCTTTCGAAGCAATTCGTCGAACCGGACAACGGTGCCTGCGCCGCGCTGCTCTTCAAACTCGGCCATAGCCCGCAGCAAGTGCTGCCGGGCGACTCGACGGGCCAGGGACCACTGCCGAACCATGCTCGCCAGCAGGCCGCGATGCGGCGAGACCAACATGCTGATCGCGAACACCACGCCGGCGGCAATGACGATCACCGCGCCGGTGGGCAGGCGCGGCATTAAGGCGCTCAGTGTCGCCCCGACGTAGCAACTTGCCGCGCCGAACACGCCCGCCAGAAGCACCATCGACGTCAGCCGATCGGTCCAGAACCGGGCCGCGGCCGCCGGGATGATGAGCAGGGCAACAACCAGAATCAGCCCCACCGCCTGAAGCCCGACGACGGTGATGAGCACCACCAGGCACATCATCAACAGGTCGATCCAATTCACCGCCCAGCCCTGAGCCCCGGCATAGGAACGATCAAAGCAGACCAGTCGAAATTCTTTGAAAAACAGCGCCGAGCCGAGAACGACGATGACGGCCACGGTGGCAATGAGCATCGCATCGCGGCCAAGCATTGCCGCCGCTTGTCCGTAAATGAAGCTCTGCAATCCCGCCTCGTCGCCCGTGCGCATCTGCTGAATAAGGCTGAACAAGACCATGCCCGCCCCGAAGAAAACGCTGAGCACCACGCCGATGGCGGCGTCTTCCTTGATCCGCGGAACCATTCTCATGCCCAGCACGACGATGACGCCAAGAACGCCCGCGATCGTCGCGCCGAGAAGCAGCAGGCCGAGATGCTTCTGGCTCGAAAGCATGAAAGCGATGGCAATTCCAGGCAGGGTGGCGTGGCTCAGCGCGTCGCCCAGCAGAGCCCGCTTTCGCAGATAGGCGAAAGTCCCGATCACCCCCGCGGCCGCCCCGAGCAACGTCGTGCCGAGCACGACGATTCGTGTGTTGTAATCGCGCAGCGAGAGTGCCCGAATCAACTCGGCCGGTCCCGGCCGGACGACTCCCGTGGCCGTCTGGCTTTGTTGGCCGAGCACCCATCCGGCGCCGAATACGTCTGAAGAAAAGCAAAACGCGAGAGCAATCCCAACCACAAGCCAGGACACGGGCGCGGTTAGAACCCGCCCGGGTCCGTCATTTCCGGCCGCGCCGTTCCGAGGCCTTTTTTTCAATGTTCTGCATCGCATGGTTCGCGCACGCCGGGGGACTCCTTTTTCATTAGACCCGTCCCGCGCGGGCCATGGCGTGGGCGGCCTGATCGAGGAGCGTCAGTCGGCCGCCGTATGTCTTTTGCAGGGCTTGCGGGGTGAACACTTCCGCGGTCGGGCCGGCGGCGACGATCCGCATGTTCAGAAGAATCACGTGATCGAAGTATTCCGGCACGGTCTGTAAGTCGTGGTGCACCGCCAGCACCGTTCGCCCTTTGCCCTTGAGGTCCTGAAGCAACTCGACGATGGCCGATTCGGTGGCCGCGTCAACCCCGGCGAACGGCTCGTCCATGAAGTAAATCGTGGCGTCCTGGGCCAGGGCTCGGGCCAGGAACACGCGCTGCTGCTGCCCGCCGGAAAGCTTGCTGATCTGTCTCCGGGCGTAGTCGGCCATGCCCACTCGGGCCAGGCACTCCATGGCAGCCTCGCGATCTTTCCTACGGGGCGGTAGACACCACGGAATCCGCCCGTAGCGACCCATCAGGACCACGTCGAGGGCACTCGCCGGAAAGTCCCAATCGACCGTCTCTCGCTGGGGCACGTATCCGATGATCTGACGCTGTTGCCTGTAGGTCTTTCCGTAAAACCGCACCTCGCCCGAGGCAAGCGGGACAAGGTCCAGACAGGCCTTGATGAGCGTGCTCTTGCCCGCGCCATTGGGCCCGACGATGCCGATCAGCCGACCCTCGGGTGCGGCGTAGTCGATGTCCCACAGCACAGGCTTCCGCTGATAGGCAACAGTCATGTCGTGGATCGACACCGGCGATCGAACGTCATGATCGCCCGCCAGGGCCCGTACCGGTGGAAGCGAACGCGCCGAAGGCTCGGTTTCGGCGGCAATTGTTTTTGGCAATGGTGCGTTCATGCGGGGCGAGTCACGAGAGCCCTGATCCGGTAATTGGGACTTCTAATCATCTGGTTATTGATCCTCGAACGCTTGCGGCCGATGGGTATAATCGCACCGCTCCCTTGCGGTCGCGGTTCTGATAGTGCCTTCGTGCCTTTAATTCTCCCCTTCCTCACCGTCACGGGGCGTAAGGGTCACGGTTTGGCAAGTGCAAGTTTCCCTCCCATTCCTCGCTCCGGCGCTTCGCCGCCCAGGGCTCGGGCGATGGTCGTGACGTTGTGATCGATCATGCCGATGTAAGTTCCCTCATACGTTCCCGGCTTGCCCATCGCGTCGGAGAACAGTTTTCCGCCGATGACCACGCCGTGACCACGGGCCTTGGCCCCCTCGATCAGCGAGCGAACGTTCTTATCCGACACCGACGTTTCGACAAACACGGCCAAAACGTTCCGCTCCACCAGCAGTTTCACCAACTGGTTGATGTCGCTGACCCCCGCTTCCGATTCGGTGCTGACGCCCTGAATGCCACGTACTTCAAGATCGTAGGCCCGGGCCAGGTAGTTGAACGCATCGTGAGCCGTCACCAGCACCCGGCTTTTCTTCGGGATCGAGCTCAGCGCGCGCTTCGCATACGCATCCAGCTCGGCGAGCTTCGCCGCGTAGGTCTCGTAGTTTCGCCGATAAGTCCCGGCATGCGCCGAATCAAACGCGGCGAGGGACTCGGCCACCATCTTGCCGCATTGGCTCCAGAGCGAAGCGTCCATCCAGAGGTGCGGATCGAGATGGCCGTCGAACTCCGCCGGCGCAAGCAGGAGCGACTCATCCACCAGCTCGGTGACCGCGTAGACCGGACGCTTGCGTCCCACCTTGATCAAGGCGTCCGTCATCTTCCCTTCGAGCAACAGCCCGTTGTAGAAAACCACGTCGGCCGAAAGTAGCTTCGCCACGTCCGTTCGCGTGGCCTGATAAAGGTGGGGATCGACCCCTTCGCCGATAAGTCCTTCGACAACGGCCCGATCGCCCGCAATGTTGCGAACCATATCGGCCACCATGCCGGTGGTGCAGACAATCCTGTAAGGCTCTGCTCCCGGCGCCTGTGCCAAAGCAACGCACGCCATCGACAACGACAGGCAGGCCCCTGATATACGCGACATCCAGAATCCGCGACTCATTCCTTATCCTCTTAAAATTTCCCGGCAGCCTCGTTCACCGGCCGGCGCCGAAAGCTCCCGGCGGGCAACTCGGCCGCGCGGGTCCGCCCCGCCGCATTAATCTATCGACCGAATCCGCCGGCCAATTAAGCCAATACTACGAACTTTGGTAGATGTTAATACTCGAAGGGTCGGCTGTCAATCGAGGAAAGCGCATCGCACGGCCCGCAACACGAATTC
>JBGTDB010000139.1:0-5881 GCA_041748515.1 Phycisphaerae bacterium | reverse complement strand
GCAGCGGACAATGCCGCCGAAGACCCGGCCGCCGTAGGAAATCCTCAGATTCTCGCCGGCCGGGCGAACGTCGTCGATCACAAAGCGATGAAACTCCGCCGGGAGCCCATGGTCAAGCGTCATACGGCTCGGCGCTCCATTCAATCATAACGTCGCGGCGTTTCAATTCATCAACAAAGTGATCGAAGTTTGCCCGCAAACTGCCCGACGAATCTAACCCGCGACCGGACGCCACGCCGCCGGCGGGTTCGCGCGCGACGAGCCGCTCCGGCGGGAAGACGCCGGGCTGGGTCCAGCGACCGCTTAGAATCATCCTGGCGGCAATGACGCAGGGAAAGCCCGTTGTCCGGGCCATCGAACTCTCACCGCGCTTGCGATTGTATTCGTCATAGAGGTCAAACGTGTACCGCGTTCGACGCCCCTCTTTTGGCCCGATGACAACGACGCGCAGAACAGTGAACTCTTCTTCGCCATCGGTGTAAGTCCATTTCGGGAATAGCAGCTTCGAGGTGACATCGATCGGGCGTACGGTCTGATCGCCAATCTGGATGGAGTTCTTATCGAAGTAGCCTGTCTCGCGGAGCACGCGCATCAAGGCCGCATGGCCGGGGTAGCGCAGCGTTTTTTCGCGCATGTTGTCGGCCTGAACCGTCGTAAGTAGGCTACGTAATCCGTCGGTGTTGAAGCCTTCAAGTGTGCCAACGCGGGGCAGGTCGATCAATTCCGGCTCGGACAACGCATCTTTCTCGACTACCTTGCCATTCTCGATCAGTCGCGCGGGGCGGGTGTACTCCTCAATCACGTCGGCCGGAGCGAATGGGGCTTTGTATTCGAACGGCCAGCGGCGAGTTTTTGGCAATCCGCCGACGAGGATCAGGGCGTCCTCCACCGAATCAAGCTGAGCATGGGCGAACCCGACCATCAGATTGGAAAGACCGGGCGAAACGCCGCAGTCGACTATGGCGGGCACGCCGTTTTTCCTGGCCGCGGCGTCAAGCTCCATCGCATCCTCGGGCATGAAGGAGATGTCGCAATAGGGTCGCCCGGCCTCAATCACGGCGCGAAGGGTCTGAAATCCGAAACGGCTGGGAAGGGCGCCGAGAACGATGTCGTAGTCTCGCGCGATCCCCACCAGTTTCTCCGGGTTGCCGAGATCGGCGACCCGTGTCCGGATCCCTTCTGCTGCAAGCCTTTCCAATCGGTTTTCGGAAATGTCTGCGGCTGTGACGACGCAGCCGCCGCTACGGAAAAGCTCGCGAGCAATAGTCGCTCCAACCAATCCGCAACCGAGGACGATGGCTTTTTTTTCGTCGGCCATTGGGTTACACGCCTCCAGTCATTGAAATGCCTTCCATCGGATGAATCGATGCCTCCTCGGTTCTAATTCGCGGGCGGAGCACTGTCCGCTCGCCGGGTTCAAGTTTCGTCGGGCGATTCATGTCCCACAAGTGTCCCCCCGGCCAGAAGTCCGCGGCTCGCTATCGCTCCCTAACGGTCGCGGTCCGCTCCGGGCTCGCGACTCCGACCGGGCGGGTCGATCAATGCATGTCGCATGGCTAGGCGGGCCCGGCTGCGGGTGCTCTGGATGAACCAGAACAACGCCATCAGGATAACGCCGCCGCCGATCGCCGTGGAGAACGGGACGGCCTCGCGCACCGCAAGGTAAGTCCAGATCGGCACGAGCACCGGTTCAATCATGGTCACCAGCGCCGCCTGCGAGGCGGGCACCCGCTTTAATCCCAACGTGTAGAGATAATACGGCAAACCGAATTGAACGACACCCATGATGACCAGAAGAACAGCCGCGCGCGGCGAAACCGCCAAACCGCCCATTAGCAGGACGGCCGGAAAAAGCAGGGCCGCTGATCCCAGATTGTTCAGCACGGTAACGGCCGCCGAGTCGGAATCTCGCATCTGACGGAGCATCAGGGTCAACAGAGCGTAGAACAGCCCGGCCGCAAGGGCGACGAGCAATCCGGCGGCACTCGCGGCGGCGTTGCCCGCGAAAATAATGCCAATGCCCACCATGGCCAGGCCGACGATCAGGAAATCGCGCCGGTGCGGAGTTTCGCCAAGGACCAGCGGCGACAGGCCAAAAATCCAGAAAGTGGACGTATATTGGAGAATAATTGCGTTAGAGGCCTCGGTCATGGTGTTGGCAATGACGAAGCAGGCGGTCATCAGCGTAAAGAAAACGACGCACCATACGGCCGCGGGTCGAACCCCGCCGGCCAGTCGAAGCCCGGTCGGACGCCGAAGCGTGCGCATCCGTCGTAGTCCGAAAGGGAGTAGGAACAATCCGGCGACCAGTGAACGATAACAGGCGATGGTCACGCCGTGCGGCCCCTGGCCGTCCTCGTTGACCAATTTGATGAGAGCCCCGTTGAGGCTCCACAGAATTCCGGCGGCAAACAGGAATGCCAAGCCTATTGTGGGCGAGCGCCCGGTCTGGGCCAAGACACTGGTTTGCTCTTCGGCCATTGAATGTGCTTCCCTTTCTCCGTGAACAACTCACTCAAACGGCGGCCATTGTCACCGGTAGCGATTCGGCGGCAACTGCTTACTTGCGGTGGCCGTTCGGACGCTATTGGCTCAACTCCCGATATGGCACTGGCGGTTGGAATTCGAACGTCTCGTCTTGGTCTGCTAAAATGCCCCGATGCACTGTCAGCGATGCGGTTACCTGCTGTTTAATCTGACCCGGCCGGACTGCCCGGAATGCGGCGAGGTCTATGACATTGAGCGGTATCGATTTGCGCCGGGCTCGGTCTCGTTTCATTGTCCGCACTGCGATCAGCCCTATTACGGCAATGACGTGCAGGGGCTGCCCGTTCCACGGGCGTTTGATTGCGCCGAATGTGGCAAGCGGATCCACCTCGGGCAGATGCGCGTGGTGCCTCTGCGGCCGGACGCGATCGGTTGGGCCGGATCGGCCTGGGATAATCGTCGGCGTATCGGCTTCTGGCGGGCCTGGTGGGATACGCTGACGTCCACGCTACTGCGGCCGAGCGAGTTCTACCGCCCCCATGCGGGCCGTTCAACGCTCGAGGCCCTGTACTTCGCCGTTGTATCGATGTACGCCGGATTCATCCCTGCGGCGCTTCTCAGCGGACTGGTGATGATCGCGTTCGGCGCGTTCGTCACCGGTGCGGCCGGAGCGGGGGGCGGCGGTGCGGCCCCGTTCCCTTTGCTGACAGGTCTGATGGTCATTCTGTTTATCGGGATGGTCCTGTACTTTCCGGCGATGATGCTTTTCGTTGTCGGCGGAATTTGGACGTTGGCGATCCAGGGCGCGCTGGCTGTGCTTGCGCCGAAGCGAAGGGCCCTTGGGGACACCTATCGCGTCCTTCTTTACAGCTACGGCACTTACGCACTCAATGCGATTCCAATCTGTGGGTCCAACATTTCATTCATCTGGCAGATCGTGACGCTGATTAACGGGATCAAGGAGGTCCACGAAACTTCCGCCGCGCGGGCATCGCTTGCGGTGCTGTGGCTGCTGGGTGGGTTCTTATTGGCTTACCTGGCATTCGCGATTTTGATGTTCACTGCGGTACTCAGTTTTTAGGCACCTCTTATGCAACGGCGCGAATCAGGCTTGTGCTAAGCCGTCGGCATTATAAGCGCCTTGATAACTTTTCCGTCGGCGACGGCGGTGAGGGCCTCGTTGGCTTGTTTGAGCGAGAAGCGTTGAAGTTTAAGGCCAGACCACATCGCCGCCGATCGGGGATTTCTCATGAGCTCGACGGCACGATGAAAGTGCGAATAGTCCGAGCCCCAGCAGCCGCGCACTTCTAGGTGTTTCTTATTCAGGTCAAGGTGAGGGTTGAACGCGGTCTCCCCGTGATCGGTGTATTGGCCGACGATAACCGCGCGCCCGTTGTCGCGAGTGAAGCGCATGGCGTCGGTGACGGCCGAAGGCGCGCCGGTGCATTCGATCACCACGTCCGCCCCGCGGCCTGCGGTGTGACCGAGAACCCAATCGCGTCGCTGCGATTCAGAATGCTGCGTGAAATCCAGCACGCCGGCAATGCCGGGGTTATGCGGGCTGTGCCCGCCGGCCGCGCCCATGGATTCTGCGGTCGCAAGCCGACTTGCGGGTGCGCCGATGCAGAGTACCTTCCCTGAGCCCCGAAGGATCGAGAGCGCCATGGCCGACAGCCCAACCGGCCCCGAACCGAGTACCAAGACCGTATCGGCAAACCGGATATCCGCGAGCTCGACGGCATGGAGAGCGGTGGGGAGCGAGCAGCCCCCGGCCATGAAAATGTCGCTAGGCACGCCGTCCATTCGGATGCAGCGGACGCCGGGTTTGATGTATAGGTGCGATGCCCAGCCTCCGGTAAGGCCGTCGGCCAGGCCGTAGGTGATGCCGTAGACTTTGCGCTTCGGGCAACGGGTCGCGGCCTTGGCCACCAGGCAATACCAGCATTCGTGGCAGGTTTTGTGAACGTCTAGAAAGGTCACGCGGTCGCCTTCGGCGAAGGGTCGGCCGTCGATGTCGCACAGGGTGCCGCGGATTTTCTCGAGCACGCCGACCGAAACGTGTCCGGGGATGATCGGGTACGGCACGCCCGACAGCCAACCGTCGCGCAGATGTACATCGGTGCCGCACACCTCGCTCAGCTCGACCCGTAGCAGGGCGGAATCGAGTTCGAGATCGGGCAAGGGAATCTCGCGAAGTTCGCAATCGCGGGGCTTGCCGGACGAATCAGGTCCGGGCATCAGGACGGCATGGCATTGGGATTGATCCATTGGGCTCATTGTCGAATGAAGGATGCGAATTGTCGAATACGACCGACGTGGCAAAAGAGGCGGCCGGTGCTCCCTTAAGATTCGCGAATCTGTTTGTAGGCGGCTTCGACGACGGCGGCATGAAAGCGCTCCAGGTCGGCCGTGCTGATGCCGGCCTTGCGGCGGAGCTCCTCGACGTACACGGCGATCTGGTGATTGAATTGGATGCGAAAGTGTCGATCGGCCAACTCCGGCTGGACAGACTCGAAATCGGGTTCATAGCCTGGATCGAATTCGTCGCAACGAACGAGGAAGAACGCGCCGTCGGTTTCGACGACATTGCTTACTTGCCCCCCCTTGAGCGATTCGAGAGCTTTGACCGCGGGAACGAATCGCTCGCGTACGCCGCTTGCGGTAATCCAACCCCAACGGCCGCCATCCACGGCCTGGAGCCCGTGAGAGTAATTCCGAGCGACGTCGGCGAAGTCCGAGCCGTCCTGGATCATGATCTGGGCCGTGCGAATGCGGGCGTGGGCGTCGGCGCGGGCGGCGGCCCATTGCTCGCGTGAAGGTTCATTGACTCCGTGCGGAAGGAATTCGGAAATGCGTACGTCGATCAAAGACATGCTCCGCCGCGCGGGCTTCCGCATCCGGGCGACGTTTTCCTCATAGGCGGCAAGGAGATCAGCGCGAGTGGGCTCGGCGACTTTGGGTTTGATCTCAACTTCGAGATAGCCGGAGACGAGGAACTCGCGGCGAAGCTTTTTGCGCAGTTCGTGAAGCGATTGCCCCTTGGACTCGAGCTCCTTCTCGTACCGGCGCTGAATGCCGCCATGCTTGGCCGTCACAACCTTCCGGATTTCGGCATCCACCTGCCGTTCGATGATTTCGGTTACGCGGGTGTCCAGCCGCAGCATGGCTTGTTGATAAAGCAGACTCTCGGTCAGTTCGTCGGCGATAAGCTGCACCGATCGGACCTCGACAAAATCGTGAAGCTCCGACTCGGACAGCAACTTGGACTTGGTACTCAGGTCGTCCTTGTGCTCCTCCCAGATCGCGTCGGCAAAGAGAGATTCAGTACCGACCGTCAGCGTTCCTCCGGGGGAGGCGGCCACGGCCGCGGCGCGGTTGGCGGAGGCAACCGACC
>JBGTDB010000138.1:0-3698 GCA_041748515.1 Phycisphaerae bacterium | reverse complement strand
ACGCCGTCGCGCATGGGAATCTGAAACTCCTGTTTAAGGTAACGATCTTTGACGCCGCCCCCCTCTACGGAGGTAACGTCTGCACCTGGCGTGGTGCGGGCCGGGCGATGGCAGCCGGGCGCGACAAGCACGATCAGGGCCACCGCGAGTAATACGAGGCGTTGAAAGGTCGAAATGTTTTTGTCGTTCATGCGTTCTTTCCTGGAATGTGCTCCTGTGTCCGACCGCGAGTCGGACTGACCGTCGGGCGGCAGGTAATTACGCGGACCCCGCCCGACTGTCAAACCAAGGGCTTTGGTCAGAGGTTGCCGGGCCATTGGCGTACCCCGCGGAATGTCGTCCGGCGTTTTTTCACCAGGGCGTCCACAGGCCCGTGACGATGACGACGCCGCCGAAGGCCAGCACCGCGGCAAGCAGTTTTCGGCGGGTAAAGGGTTCCTTGAGAATGATGGTCGCCATTATTAAGGCGAAAATCGTCGATGTCTGATTGAGGACGGCCGCGACGGACGCGCTGGTGTACTTGAATCCACCCACCCAGAAAATCATCGCGAAGTACGTCCCCAGTATGGACGCGGGCAGCATGGTGCGCCACGCGGCCTTCGGTCGAAATACGGCGAAATGCGCCGCCCGGCGGCGGTCCACCGCGAGAAGCACGCACAGGATGGCCGTGCCGCCGATCAATCGAAGCATCGTAGCGGGTAGAAGCGGGGCGACCTCCAGCACCGGTTTGGCCCAGACGATCCCCACGGCCATGAGCGCGATGGCCAATACCGTGAGAAACGTTCCGAACAATAGTTCGCCACGGGTGCGGCCCGGCGGCGGCGCGTGCGTCGAAGAAATGAAGAGCCCCGACAACACCAGGCCCCCGCCGAGCAGATGATTCGGAGCAAGTTCTTCAGAAAGAAGGCTCCAGGCAAAGAGCATCACGAGCGGCGTGTAGCTGCACTCGGCCACGGTGACCAGGCCGACGCCGATCCGGTTCAACCCGTAGAACAGCAGCGTGTCGGCCATCGCTATGCCGAGGATCCCGGAGAGGATCAAAATACCGAAATCCGCCCAGGTCAGGTTCGAAAGCTCCGAAAGGTCCGTCGCTCCCAATACCGATTCCGCGGAAGGAAAGAAGACCAGCGTCGCTCCCAACAATAAACAGGCAACGACGTTCTTGAAGAGATTCAGAGAGAGCGGGCTGACCGTTTCGCCACTGCGTTTGAAAAGTACCAGGGCCGTCGCCCAGGTCAATGCGGCCAACAACGCAAAAACTTCGCCACGGAAAGGAGGATCCATTCACATAAGAGTAGCGAAGGATGGGTGTTTAGCGATAGATGGGCAACAGGCGAATCATCGATCGAGTCCGATCGAACCTGCATGGCGTGGACGACTTCAGCGCGCGGTTTCGTTGAAGCCTGTCAATTAGGCAGCCCGACAATGGATTCGGGCTACCTGTCCGCGGTGAATCTCAGACTTGATCAGTTCTTATGGCCGCGAAGAGGTCGTGGTCGCATCGCCAGGAGCACGGGCGTCGGATTCGGATGAGGCGCTCGAGCGTAAGCGGGCCAGCCATTCCCGCGCCGCCGAGTTCTGCGGGTCGTTCGCCAGGACTTTTTCGAAGGCATCGATGGCGTCGGCCGTGCGATCCAACTCGGCGAGGCTGACGGCGTGTTCCAGCAGGAGCTCCACAGATGGCTGGGTAAATCTTCGCAACCCTGCCTCGATGACTGAGAGCGCATCGTACTTCGCCATCCGCTGGGCAGCGGCGGCCCGTCCACGCATGGCCGCACTGAGCGTGGCATAGTGGGCGGGCGATCCGTCGGTCGCGGCGATTCGCGATTGCAGCACGCCGATCAGCAGGTCGTATTGTTCCAAAAGCACGGCCAGCGGACCTCGTCCGGCTTCGCTCATCGCCCGCTGTCGGGCTTTCTCGACCGCGGCGCCGGCCGTTCGCTCAGCATCGGCCCACTGCTGGTTGTTCGCGAACATCCTGGCCAGATTGGCAATCGGGCGAATGTGTTCCCCGCGATCCGCCTGGACAGCCCGTTTGGCATAGTCGAGCGCCGTCGGCAAATCACCGACGCCGTAACGGGCCCGCGACAGTCCGACCAGCACGATCGGATCATCCGGCTTCAGCGCGGCCGCTTTCTCAAAATTGGAGAGGGCCATGCGCGGAAACTCGTCGATGAACAAATCGCCTAGCGATCGATAGGCCCGCCATTCATTGCGACCTTCTCGCGTTTCAAGATATTTCTGTAGCTCGGCGATTGCCGGACCGGTGCGGCCCATCAGGGCGTACGCCCGGCCATAAAGAAAATGAATGCGAATGTTCGATGGGTCCGCGGCCTGAATGGCCAGTATCTGCGAATTCAGTCTGTCCAGTTCCTGTCGCGTGGGCGGCTCGCCCCAGCGACGCTCAAACGCATCGAGCAGCGAAAGGACAAGGTCCGTGGCTTCCTCCGGAGAGAGCTTGGCCGCCTGTGCGGTCTCGCCGGACTCCTGGGCGGCGATGGGCGCTTCGCCCGGCGAAGCCGGGTTTAAGGGGGCTAACGCCCCCGCCTCGGCTGAACCCGCGGAGGCGGACTGACCGGACACCTGGCCGCACGACATGGCAAACATTGCCAGCATCGAAAGTCGGCCGACAACCGGACCCGTCTGAGCGAAGCGGTGAAGAAACCCCGAGTTTGACGGGCGGGCGAAGAAAAACGATCGCAACCTGAAACTCATGACAGGCAACTATAGGGTTCGTGGATAACCGGGGCAAGAAATCGCTCAGCCGCTGGCGGAAAATGTGGATTCGCCGGCGGCGGCTTCCGGCTCGCCATCGCCTTCACCCTCGCGAACGCGGTTGACCTTATCAACCAGAAGTTGCCACGTTTCGCGTTCAACCTGAAGGACGCGCAGGGCATCGTCAATATCCGAAGCGTTGCGATGAATATTGGCGTCCAGCAACTTTCGGTAAATGAACGTGTAAACGGACGAGACCCGTTTGCACAGCTCTTCGTTAATGTCATAACGCAGCCCGTTCTGCATCTCCAGCATGATGTTCTGGGCCCGGGTCAGCTTCTCAAACGAGGTCTCGAAGTCCTTCCGCCCGATGGCGTCGTGGGCCTGGTTGCAGTAGCGGATGGCGCCGTCGTACAGCATGAGTTGGAGCTGTTCCGGCGTGGCCGTCATCACCGCGTCGCGCAAATAGGAGTTTTCCAGTGTCGTGGACATAGCGCCGGTTGTATCGGCAGGTAGCGGGCAACGATGAAATTGGCCCGGCAAAAGTTGCCTGGCGCTGTTGCACCTTGCGCTTCGACGCTCGGCGGCGGCTACGAGCCGCGGAATTCAGTCCGCGCGGACTCGATTCTTTCGAACGATGCTCCTCTTTGCGAGTCGGGTCAACGCTGCGATTTCGCAGTGACCGCCCAACGGCCATTTCAGCATTCACGCGACTTCCGCGTCATCTATACCGGTTTTCAGCGCTGAAAATTGGGTGGAAGGCACTTCACTTCCGCCTATCCGCCCGCAGTCATTTGCGCGATGGAGAACAAGGCGCTCTGCTGATCCTGAAGGGCGGCCAGGGTCGATTCCAGCCCGGCGAACTGCGATTCCAGTCTCCGCCGTTTCGCAGCCAGCAAAATATTCATCTGCGAAATCCGGTCATTGAGAATCTTCTGTTGCTCTTCAAGAACATCGTTTCGCCGGGCGAGCAAGCCGTCGAA
>JBGTDB010000137.1:0-4989 GCA_041748515.1 Phycisphaerae bacterium | reverse complement strand
CCGCGAAAGAAGTCTATGCCCCCTTCGACATACCGAGGCCAGGGGCGCTCTCCCCTTTATCCCGGCTTCGACGGGGCAAGAATACCCGCAGGTCTATAGGTATCAAGGAGCGGGCTAGGCCGGCAATTTTCGCCCGAGTCGCCCGAATGACCGGCCCGTGGCATCAGCCGCCGAGGGCGAAGCCGGGTTAACTAACGTGCGGCACGGTCGTCCGGGCAGCGCCCGGTTCGAATCGGCTGCGCCGGTCGCCCATATTTACACCGCCGAGCGGGCGAAGCCCGATTAAACCCGGCGTTTCCGGGGGGGGTGCCACACCGAGTCCTGAATCTCCTGCAACGGGCTGTCAGGCAATCTCCGCCCGTTCGGCGGCACTGCGGAGCACCTCGCCGATGGGCTCGCGAACGATCAGGTCGGCAATCTGGTCCAGCGGCGTTTCGTCGCGGTTGATAATGACCAGCCGCGCACCATGCTGTGAGGCTATTCGGGGAATCGAAGCGGCCGGTTCGACAACCAGAGAAGACCCGATCGCAAGAAGAAGATCCGCCCCGATCGCCATCCGGGCGCCCTCGGCCATTTCCGCTTCGGGCATCATCTGGCCGAAAGAGATGGTCTTCGACTTTAAGGGCCGGCCGCAGGCGTCGCAGTCCGGGGCCTCGTCCCCGACCTCCACGCGAACGTGAACCTCCTTAGGCGTCCACTCCTTGCCGCAACCGATGCACGCGACGACCCGGGCTGTGCCGTGAAGCTCTATGACCGTCCTGCTGCCGGCGAGCTGGTGAAGCCCGTCGATGTTCTGGGTAATGACCCCCTGAAGCCGGCCGCGTTCCTCCAGTCGAGCAAGGGCATGATGCCCGGCGTTCGGCTTTGCCGTGGCGAACTCGCGATACATTTCGATTCGAGCCTTCCAGAAGCGGACCCTTGCCTCGCGCGAGCGGACGAATTCATCGAACGGCACCGGCTTATGACGGGTCCACACGCCGCCCGGACTGCGAAAGTCTGGAATGCCGCTCTCTGTGCTGATGCCCGCGCCCGTAAACGCCACCGCCGTGCGGGCCTCGGCCAGCCATTTTGCCAGTTGGGCGATGTTATCCACTACGCGTGAGCTCTCGGTTAATGGTGATTTACGATCGTATTGCAGCGGGTACAAACCACCCGGGGGACCATTCCGTTACCCAGGCAGGTATCCTATCAGACTTCGACGGAGTTTGTGACACAGGGCTTCGCCCATGCCGAAACCGCCGAGACGGCGTCGCTGCATCGAATCTGAGGGGGACCGCCTCCGTTGCCACCTCCTGTCTCTCGATTGGGCGAGTGCGCCATCGCAGCCGGCGGAGCCCCAGCCATTTGCGCTCATTGCCGATCGGCGTGTATTCGCGTTAGAATCCACAGACAATGCCGAATGAAAGCGCCGCCGCGAATCGCCCACCCGTTTCGGGTTCAAGACCCCCCGGCGCGCCCGCCTCCCGACGATCGCTGCCGCGGCGGTTCTTCGGGCAGCCCGTGTATGACGCCCTGGCGTCCCTCGAGCGCCTGGCCGACACCAAACGGCCTGGATTGCTGATGTTCGGGATGCTGGCCATCGGCTGTATCACATGGTTTATTTATGTGCCGATTCACGAGTTGTCGCACGTGGCCGGCTGCGTTCTCGCCGGGGGCGAAGTTCACCAGCTCGAGCTCCAGCCTCGCTACGGCGGCCGGATTCTTGCCAGGGTCTTTCCCTGGGTCGTTGCCGACAGCGACTACGCCGGACAGCTCACCGGCTTTGACACCAAAGGGTCGGACCTGATCTACCACGCGACGGACTTCGGGCCGTTTCTGCTGACCGTTTTTCTGGGCGTTCCATTGATCAAGCTTTGTACCCGGCGCGCCCGGCCGATTCTTTTTCCGATCGCTATCGTTCTGGGCATGGCTCCTTTCTACAACCTGACCGGCGATTATTACGAGATGGGTTCGATCATGACCACCCGCGCCGCCACCTGGGTCGTCGGACCGAACGTCGCCCAGCCGCCGCCCCCCGGCGAGGACGAATCGCGCGGCGTCATATTGGGCGGAGAGACCGACGCGGCCTTCGCGGGCCTGCGCTCGGACGACATTTTCTCGCTGTTTGCCGATTTCTTTCTGAAGCCTTCCCGACGGGGCATCAGCGGGGTCGGTCATTTCGCCGCCGGGTTCCTCATTATTTTGATCTCGCTGGCCCTGTCCGTTTTCCTGGCTTTTCTGACATATTGGGCCGGACACCTATTTTCAAGAGTCGTTCTCCCGCGTCCGCCCTCCGCGTCATGACCAATTCCCAAGCCGCGCCTGCGACCAGAACCTCGACCGTCGATCAGTACCGCGACAGATATGGAGCGGTCCAACGAGCCGCGGACCTCAGTCCGCGGCCCGCTTGGGGCGCGGTTTTGATTAACGGGCGTTACAGGCATGTCGCGAGTCCGCGCAATAAAAAGGGCACCGACGTTTGATCGTCGGCGCCCCTGGCCGTTTGTCAGCTAATGCTTGACGTCGACTAACTGATGATCTTGACTTTGGCAGCCTTGGGACCCTTCTCACCCTTGGTCAGGTCAAAGGTGACCCGGCTACCTTCCTGCAGGCTCCTGTACCCCTCCATCTCGATTTCGGACTGGTGAACGAACACGTCGCCGCCGTCATCCGACTGGATGAACCCAAAGCCCTTAGAATCGTTGAACCACTTTACCGTACCTTCCGGCATGACAACTTACCTCTAATCAACCAGTCTCCGGGCAGAGATCCGTGAAACAACCACTTGCTTCAATCGATTTGGGGAAACCCTGCTCTCGGAGGACATACGCCTTTTATTATCGTCGAATTCATTGCTTAGTCAAAACAAATAATGACGAACATGCTTGCCGAGCGAAAAGGGCCTTTTAATAGGGCTCAAAACGGTCGGTAGCCAATGGATTTTGTGCGAGTGCGCCATACTCCTAACATATTTGCTTACAATAGTTTAGCACGCGAAACGGCGAATTTTGACCGCGACCCCCAAGTTGCTGGGCGACTCACATTCCACCCTGAGGATTCGTCCGGTCGGTGCCTGTAGAGTATAACGTCGGCCAACCTTGGGCGCGGCCGATGCCGGCCGGCCCGACCCTGCTGATTCATGAAAATCGACCTGCATACGCACATTTTGCCTAAGACCTGGCCGGACCTCCGGGAGCGGTACGGATACGGGGGGTTTGTCCGGCTGGAGCATACCGGTGGGTGCTGTGCAAAGATGATGATCGACGACCGGTTTTTTCGCGATGTCCAGGAGAACACTTGGTCGCCGCAAGCCCGGCTGGCCGATTGCGCCCAGACGGACGTTTCCGTTCAGGTGCTCTCGACCGTGCCGGTTATGTTCAGCTATTGGGCCAAACCCGAGCATGGCCATGACTTGTCGAAGCTCCTGAACGATCACCTGGCTGGGGTCGTGGCCGAGCACCCAAGGCGATTCGTGGGGCTGGGCACCATACCCATGCAATCCGCCGACCTCGCCGTAAGGGAACTCGAACGGTGTGTTCGGGAACTGAAAATGCCCGGCGTGCAGATAGGCAGCCATGTGAACGGCTGGAATCTCGACCACCCCAACCTTTTCCCGATCTTCGAAGCCGCCCAGGCGCTGAGGGCGGCCGTGTTCGTTCATCCGTGGGAGATGCTGGGCAAAGAACGCATGGAAAAGTACTGGCTGTCCTGGCTGGTGGGGATGCCGGCCGAGACCGCCCTGGCCATCTGCTCGGTCATCTTTGGCGGCGTACTGGAGCGGCTGCCGCGGCTTCGCATCGGGTTCGCCCACGGCGGCGGGGCGTTCCCCGGAACCTTCGGGCGGATCGAGCATGGATTCGAGGTGCGGCCGGACCTCTGTGCTGTCAACGGCACGCAAAGTCCCCGAGACTACCTCGGGCGAATCTATGTCGATTCGCTGGTCCACGACGCCGAGGTGCTTCGTCTCCTGATCGGACTGGTCGGCGCGGAGCGAATCGCGCTGGGCTCGGACTATCCGTTTCCCTTGGGCGAGGCCCGCCCGGGTATGCTGATCGAGTCGATGCCCGATCTTTCGTCGCGGGTGAAGGATCGCCTGCTGTTCGGTACCGCGTTGGAGTTCCTGGGGATTGAGCGCAAAGAATTCGAGCCCTGACGGCGCATCGAGGCTTCGCTCAATTCACGGATCGCAAGACACCGGTGACAACTTAGGATTTCGACTCGTTACGGTTGGCGGGCGCGTCACATGTCCATAAACTGAGCGCATGGGCGAGCGAATCGGGCTATATGGCGGCAGTTTCAACCCGATCCACCACGGGCACTTGATCGTCGCCCGAGCGGTCGCGGAGACGTTGGATCTTGCCCGGGTGGTTTTTCTTCCGTCATCTCGCCCGCCGCATAAGCTGGATCGCCCCATCGCCGATGCCGCACACCGTGCCGCCTTGGTCAAACTGGCCATTGACGATGATCCGTTGTTTGAGTTCGGTGATTTTGATCTCACTCGCGAGGGGCCGACCTACACGATCGACGCGGTGCTGACCTTTCGCGACCAGGGCTACGGACCGGACGAGCTGCATTGGATCATCGGGGCCGATTCGTTGGCCGAGTTGGCGACTTGGCGACGGGTCGGCGAGCTTGTGGACGCCTGCCGGATCGTCGCGGCTGCGCGGCCGGGCTTCGAGCGGATCGACTGGGAGGCTTTCCGCCCGACCCTTTCGGCGGCACAGGTCGAACGACTTCGCGCCGGCGTTATCGATACGCCATGCATCGACATTTCCTCAACCGACATCCGAAATCGAATACGGACGGGCAAGTCAATTCGATACCTTGTTCCGAACCGCGTTCGCGACTATATCGAGCGACACCGGCTCTTTCGATAGTGGAGTTCGTTGCACGTTTCAAGGATCATTGAGTTTACCGGAGGTTGTTTCACGCGATGTCGGATTCCATGATGCGAGCATGGCTTCTGGATGGCTTTACCGGTCTTGGCGGCCTGCACATCGGGCAAACGCC